>CALISP010000266.1 GCA_938041705.1 uncultured Cocleimonas sp.
AATTTCTGCTCTATATCACCTTCATAAGAAGCTAGTTTATTGGTGCGATATTCAATGCTAATTTTGTTCAATCTTTGAATGTGCTTTTTGGTCATTTTAGCGAGTACTTTACTGGTATCACAAAAAACTGTTTCTCCGCCATTTCCTATCGGTGATGCTTTTATGCATTGAAAGAACTGAAAATGGGGAGCTGAAGCAGCAAACTTCCCATCCCAATGAAAAGGAATTTTCTCAGAAGTGAATAATTTATTTTCTGGGTTTGCATGTATTTTAATATCTAACACAGAACCAAAAATCCATTCGAGTACTTCTCCAAAAAGTGTAGATAAATTGACTAAATCATCATTTTTTAAGGTATCAAAGCCACGCAACACCAAGACTTTGTGTTGCAAGGCCAATTCTCGTAAGTAGGAGAAATCCTCAGCTTCAAGTTTAGTTAAATCTGTTTCTTTTGATGGTGATACACGAAGTCCAAATGGCTCGATTTGCTCATAAATAAACTGCTCAGTTGTTGTTACTTTTTTCCTTTTGGCACTCATCTGTATCACCTTTGCTGTTTGTTGTAGTACCTGCATTTGCAACTCCATACATCGTGTAAAATTGATTAAAAAGTGTGCCATGCAATAGCATTTTTTTATGTGATCAATGTCACAGACTTTGGGTTTAAGTTAACTATCAAAAATAGCTTGTTTGGAAGAAGCATTTCAGAGTGATAAATGTCAGATAAACAAAGGGAGTTATAATTATTATTCGAATGCGAATTCTTAAAGACGCATTTAATAAGCAAAAAAAAGCCTGAAATAAATCAGGCTTTATGCAACGTCAGTTTTTCTTTTTAATCATCAATCTTATTTGCCCATCTATCAGCGACTGTTTTAGCAGCATCTTTACCACCAAGGCCAAATGCGAGCGCAGCGGCAATAGCAACAGCACCTAAAGTAAATCCAAATGCCATGTTAACTATGTTATCTGCTAATCCCATTGCCTTTAATCCCATCGCAAGTACTAAGCCTAAGATTGCAATTCTAGCGATATTCGCTAAGCCTGTGCTTCCAGAATCAATGAGTTTGTTATAAGCAAGAGAGCTTAAAATATTACCAATAATAAGAATCAGGCCACCGACTAAAATACCGCCGCCAAACTCAAGTACTTTGGCAAAGATCGTCGAGATAACATCTATTCCAAGAACATTAACAGCTGCAGTAGAAGCCGTTAACATTGAGAAGAACATAATAGCTCCTCCAATTAATTTCGTTGGAGTAAAACCATCGTTAAACACAGACTGCATGCCAATCTTTTCTGGCATATCATTGATTTTCATTCCTTCCAATAAACCAGAAAGCATGAAAACAACAAACCTAGCCACAAAGTAAGCCACTAAAAGAATAATCGAGGCACCAATAATATTAGGTACTGCAGCCATCAATTTTTCGATCATTGCTGATGCCGGCTCACTAATCGCTGGAATATTCAAAACACCAAGAGCAGCGACAATTATTGGTAATAAGATAGCGCCAAATACAAAAGCACTACCAAATTTAGAGACTTTTACATTTTCATTTCCTGTTCGCTCAGCTATATTTTGGTCTACTTTACCTAAACCAGCACCAACTAAGCTAGATACAATTTTAGCTATTATCCAACCAGCATAACCGATCACACCAGCACCAATAATATTAGGTATAGCTGCAGTAAACTTACTTACCATATCTTTTAATGGATCTAACACATCAGTTAAACCAAAGTGCTGTAATACAGCCATAAGTACGAAAATAGTCAGTACTGCTTTAACCAATGATGCAATGGGTGAAGCTAGTTCGTGTTTTTGTAAGAATCCGATCTTGCCAAGAATTTTCTTGAAAACTCCCGCTAAAAGCTTAACGATAAATAAGCCAACGATTAAAATTAATAAACCTATCAGCGCATGCCCCAGTTTTCCGGTAGCAATAGGTCCTAACATATTAGTAATACTTTCCATGATCTTTCTCCTTTTAAGAATCTTACTTCTTACAAATTATCCAATGAATACATACTCTGAAAACAAATATTTCCTAATCGAGTAATAACAAATCTATCCGACGATTTTCTCTTCTCCCAGATTCAGTAGTGTTATCTGAGATAGGTTCTTGAGAACCCAAACCTTCAACATTAATCCTTACCGGACTAATACCTAATGAAACTAAATTTTTCTTGATGTTCAAGCTTCTACTTAATGACAGAGACATATTTTGAGACTCATTTCCTGTGTTATCTGTATGGCCACGTAACAACACTTTTTTATCTTTGTATGTCTTCAATATATTGGCAGCTATTTCAATCTGTTTGAGTGATTCACTGTTTAATGTCGCCGAACCGCTTGAGAAATTAACCTTATCGAAAGCAATCGCTTGGTTAGTACTTTTATTGTTAATTGCGGCTTTAAGCTTGCTTTCAAAGTCATTAGCTAATGACGCGCTTAAACGGTTTTTCTCTTGTTGAATAAGCGCATCTTGAGCAATTTTTATTCTGGCTTCTAATTCACTTTTTTGATTTGCTAATTGAAGTGCATCTTCTTGATTCTTTTTTCGCTCGGCTTCTAAGAGCAACTCTGCTTTCAAACGCTCAGCTTCAATCTTCGCTGCTAAACGAGCTGCATTTTCTGCATCAAGAGCCTCCTGCTTCTTTTTAGCCTCAGCTAATTGCAAAGCTTCTTCCTCTGCTTTTAATCGTTCGGTTTCAATTAGTTTTTGTTTGTTCTCTTCAACTAACCTTTGAGCCTCTTCTTCAGCCTTTAATTTCTCAAGTTCAACTAGTTTGAGGGCTGCAGCTTCTGCTTTAAGGCGTTCTGCTTCCGCAACTTGTTTCGCTTCAGCAAGTTCTTTAGCAACTTGCTCTGCTTTCAAGCTGTCAGATTCAATCTTTGCAGCTAAACGTGCGGCATTTTCTGCATCAAGAGCTTCCTGTTGCTTCTTAAACTCAGCTAATTGCAAAGCTGTTTCTTCTGCTTTAAGGCGTTCAGCCTCTGCAATTTTTTGGGCTTCTGCAATCTTTTGAGCCGCTTTTTCGGCTGATGCCTTTTCTGCTGCTATTCGTTCAGCTTCAAGATTTGCTGACAGACGTAATGTATTTTCAGCATCTAAACTGTCTTGCTTCTCTTTAAGGGCTTTATAGTCTGCAAGCTCCATCGCTGTTTCTTTCGCTTTGAGACGTTCTGATTCAGCTAATTGTTTTATTTCCGCCAGTCTAAGCGTTATTTTTTCTGCTTTAATTTTCTCGATTTTAATACTGGTTGCCAATTCCGCTGCTTTGCTTGCATTCAGTGCTTCTTGTTTTTCTTTTAGTTGAGCTAACGCTGTCAGTTCCTGTGATGCTTGCTCTACTTTTAAACGCTCGGTTTCCGCTAATTGCTTTGCTTCAGCAATTTTTTTCGCAGCATCTTCAGCTTTCTGCTTTTCAATTTCTGCATTTTTTAGAGCCTCTTTTACAGCTTCTTGACGTTCAATTTCTGCATTCTCGAGTTTGCTTATTGCCTCTTGTTTTAATTTCATTTCAGCCGCAAGTTTGAGCTCTTTTTCAGATAAAGAAGTTCTCATCAATTCTTCAGATTCAGAAGCCTCAGAAAGCAATCTCATCTCTTGGGCTTCTTTAGCTTTGCTCTGCTCTAAAGTGTGAGCTGCATCCCGACGTGCTTGAGTCTCGTCTTTCTCTGATTTGATTTTAGTTAAAGAGTTTGTGGTTTTATTATCAGTAATAACAGGAGCAACTGATGATGCCTGCGCTGTGATTATTTGAGTCTTGCCATCAAAATCGCTATCGTTACCATGCATGAAAAACCAATACATCAATCCAAATAAACCTATAACCAAAAACGCAATAAAGTGCTCTTGATTAGTGCTTAAATCATCCTTTTGATTTTTCTTAGTTGGCATTCAAAACTCCTTGTAATTTTGAGATACAGCTATTGCAGCTATAGATACTTAGGCGGTCATAGGAAGTTTCAGGTTCATTACGAACTGGGTAATTAGTAAGCAGTTCTATTCATAACTTGCTCATATGCATAGAAATAGTGATTTATTAGACAGTTTTTAGACAGGGGATTTAGCAACTGAGTGCTCTAAATCAGCAATGAATCAAAGTAGTCATTGCTTAAGATGTTTATGAGATATCTGTCGTTTTAGAGAATTAAACCCGAAAGATATAATGGAGAAGACAAAGTTATCAAAAGTAGGGGGGGGTCTTTTAACAGTTAATTTCTAATTATTTTTAGAAATTAACTGTCTGGTTGATTCAAAAGCTTTTCAGTCCATTATTCATAACAAAGTGGTACTTCAATAACTGCTCTTTCATCACTCGTAAGGGCGTCATATTCTAATGCAGGAATGCATTCATAATTGTTTATAGATTGCTCCGATGTTGAACTTTCAGCGTAGGTTTCTGCTGCTAGTTCTTCAGTGGAAACTTCAGTCATAACTTCGGTCTCATAACATAAAGGTAATTCTTGGTTTACCTTTTGTTCTTCGCTGAGAGCATCATAGTCAATACTTAAAATGCACTCTACGTCAGTACTATCAATTATTTCTATCTGTTCTGTGCTTTCTATCGATGTACTTTCTATCGATGTACTTTCTTCAATTGTTTGTGCCAGCACAATTGGTGAAAAAGCTAGATGTGCACTTAATAATATTATCGCAGTGGCTAATAGGTTTTTAATAATCACCGTTTTCTCCTTTTAGAAAAGTATGTGAAGTAATTACTTAATGCTGATTCCTCAATACAGAGAAACCAACTTATATTTCTTTTTACCTGAGAAATTCGTTGGATTATAAGATCATTTTATTAATACCAGATAACCGTAACTACAGACTTTTGATTGTTTTTTATGATCAACTTGATGAAAATTTTTTGTTATTTATTTGGTTTTAATCATGCAAATATAATATTCATCTTAAAACATTGGGTTTCAAGATTATCTTTAATATAGTTTTTAGGAGTTTGAAATGTCAGCAGATCAAGATCGTGATGATTATGACGATTCTAAATATGAAAATAATGATTTCTTAGATAATGGTTTAGAAGATGCTTATGAGTTAGATTTTAGTGATTCAAAAGCAATAAAGAAACAACATAAGGCAAAATCAAGAAGAGATACTCGCCGTCGTCTAGAAGACTACTTCGAGCGCAAAGCCTTAAAAGAGCAGGAAGATAGTTGGGATTTCGATTTCGATTATTGATTTGTAAGGGTAGTTTTACGTCCAAACGCATCATTAATAGTTGATGCTCTCCAAGCATCTATTTGAGGAATTCTTTCTTAAATAGATGCTTTCTAATTTCTGATGTTTTTATTAATAACGTCTATCAATGTTTCAATACTATTCGTTAGCGCAGTATCTTTACGAAAAATAGCATAGAGTTTTCTTTCAAAAACGAAGGCATCATTAACTTCATATAATGTAATGGATTTATCTTCACGCAAAGCTTTCAAATCAGGTAAGTAAGCAGCACCACCTTTATTTTTTAAAATATCCAAGGCCATGACACCGTAATTGGTTTGAATTGTGGCTAATGCTCTACCTGCATATTTCTGTGCATATTCAAAAGCAAAAGACGCGCCCCAGTCGACCATTACATATTTATCATTTAGGGCATCTTCAAGCTTTTGATTTGGACTTGTGGAGAATAACTTTATCTCAAACGTCAGTACTTCTTTCATTTGTAAGTTAGGTAGATTCATCGGCTCGAAGACTAAGCCTAAATCTAAAGATCCATTAATGACATTTTCACTAATTGCATTGGCTTGGTCTATCATTAAATTAAACGCAAGTTCAGGACTTTTTAACTGGATGTCACTAATCCAATTATTTAAAAATAAGTGCCAAATATCTGCCATACAGGCGAGTGATATTGAATGCTCAACGTCATCGGGTAAACCTACCATCTGCTTTGCTTGATCCCAATTGCTAACAACCATATCGGCATACTTATGAAACCGATGCGCAGCTGAAGTAGGCTCAATTTTACGTTTTTCACGAGTAAAGAGTTTAACGCCTAAGTTTTCTTCTAATAGCTTAATGCGCGCACTTACGGCAGACTGAGTGATGAAGAGTTTTTCAGCAGATTTGCGAAAATGCCGAGTTTGGTAAATTTCCAGAAAAGTTTTGAGGTGGGAAATATCCATGAGTAATTAACACCATAATTGATGCGTACAGAATATTTCGTTGTTGATGAAATGTCATTAATAAATTTCTAAATAGATACGAT
>CALISP010000267.1 GCA_938041705.1 uncultured Cocleimonas sp.
GCCATAATTACCATAGATTATAATTCGTGGCTTATACCCATGACCACGATCCCAACGAAACGACTTTTTACCTGTTTTGGTTACCCTTATAAACAATCCAGTAATATGCTTGAATCGAACATCATATGGCTTGCTTCTACCTTTAAGAGCTTCAAGCTGTAGTGTGGTAGTAATAGACTTATTATTTAGCTTAGACATTGGCGTACTCCAGTACGTTTATGTTCAGAAGCTTTAGATCGTTTACACCATAAATACTAGGTGTAGAAATGGGTGTAGATGTAATTTGATACACACTGACTAATCGAAAACCAGTTTTACACATTGAAACCTAAGCTACTGAAACATAGTTATTTTTGGAGTTATATGTTTTGTCTTAAGCTTTGGAGATTCTAATAGGGAGACACCCCCAGTGTGGTGCGCTACCAGACTGCGCTACGCCCCGAATTTCAATAAACTATACAATGTAGATTTTATGATTAGGCAGGGAAGAATACAGTATGTTTATCAATAACTAAAGATAAATGCTTGCACCCATTTGTACTATATATGCATGAGCACGATCTGCGTAAAATAAGCTTTTTGAAAGTATAGTTCAGTGTAATTGCTTAAAAATTACACCTTATCGTCATTTATCAACCATTTGCGAGGTTACAAGGGTGTTTGTTATGAACTTTGTTTATTATGAATACCACTTATAACAAATAAAAATTAGGTAGTGGAAATGATATTTTCAGTTGATGTAGAAGACTGGTGTCAATCGGTATTGGATAATAACAATCCTGTGACGGATCGTGTGTTAAATAGTACCCTGAGATTATTAGACTTATTAGAAGAACATGATCAAAAAGCTACCTTTTTCACTTTAGGAAATGTTGCAGCAAAGCACCCTGAATTAATTCGTAAAATAGTCGATAACGGTCACGAAATCGCATCACATGGTTACAACCATCATTCTATTTTCAATCTTTCACCGAAACAAGTCAGAGAGGATGTAGGCAGCTCAGTTAAAATTCTTGAAGATATCTCAGGCAAAAAAGTTATTGGCTTTCGTGCTCCCGACTTTTCAATAAGAGAATACTTATTTGAGTGGTATTGTGAAGCTCTAGCTGAAAATGGACTTAAATATGATTCATCACTTTTTCCAATGAAAGTGATTAAGTACGGCATTGAAAAAGAATATTCTTTAAAGATATTTAATAAGTATCATCTAAATGAACACTATTTGAGCTACATGAAGGTGGGTAACATGAAATTACCTTTCTTTGGCGGCGGTTATTTTAGAATCACGCCTTATTTTCTTACCAAACACCTAAGTAAAAAATTGAATCAAGATCGTGCTGTTTTCTACATGCACCCTTATGAACTGGACACTGAAGAATTATCAGCGATGAAGAGAGAATTCAATCATATTCCTCTCAAATGGAGACTATCTCAGTTCGTTGGAAGAAATACAATTGAAAATAAATTACATAAGCTTTTGAGTGAAAATAATTTCACTTCATTTGAACGTGAGTATTATGCTGAAGACTCAGCTTCGATCCCAAGAAACACTCTGAGTAATTTAGACCACGAAGAAAAAGAATCTACAAATATGGGACCTGAAAATATTGTTGCTAAAACCTATTTTTCTTCATAAAAAAAAGGAACAGGCATAAAAAAACACCTTTTAAGGTGTTTTTTTATGCCTGTTCCTTTTAACTACTTATTAGTAACCAGTAACTTGTTTTGAGATTATGACATTTTTTGATATTCATCTTTATATTGATCAGCCATCGCAGTTAACGAAAAATTCTGTTCTGTATGTTGTTTAGCATACACTCCTAATTTTTCACGTTCTGTTGACGATTCGATTAAATCTATTAAATAATCGGTTAGCTTTTCTTCATTTTCTCCTACATAACCCGTTTTACCATGCTGTACCACTTCGTCATTACCTGGGATTTTTGTAACAATAGCAGGAATTCCAGATGCTTGAGCTTCAAGTAATGCTAAAGATAAACCTTCATAGGCTGAAGTTTGAAAATAAATATCTAACGATGGAATTAACTTCAAAGCTTCTCCCCTATCAAGCATACCAGTAACTATTACTCCTGCTTCATTTAACATTTTCACATCTTCTTCTTCACCACCACCAATCCATATAAATTCTATATCATTTCGAGTCTTATTTAGTTTGCTCGCTATATCAGCAAATACCCAAGGTGCTTTTTGTAAAGAAATACGACCTACAACGCCTATTTTTACTTTCTCATTCTGCTTCGAATAATCTTTAGGGGTTAACTGAGTAGTATCAATTCCATTACTAATACGAATAAGTCGTTTCCCAGAATTATTGGTTATATCTTTACGAATAATTTCATATTCTTCTTTTCCGCAAGCAACTATTGTACCTCCAAGCCAATAGCCAATATGCTCAAAATACTTATACAACATTCGTTTAATCGGTTGTTGAATAAGTGGATAGTGAATAGCATGAGAGGTATATAGAAGGCTATTATTTTTTCTCAATATAAAGCCAGCTAAACGAGCTAGAAAGCCACCTTTAGAAGAATGTGTATGAATAATATCAGGGTTTAAACGTTTAAGATTTTTAGTCAACCCAATTAAGGCTTTAATATCCATAACAGGATCAATAGAGCGACTCATCTGAACATGAATTAGTTCTACTCTATCGTCAAACATCTCACGCCAATTAGCAGGCGTGTTCTCCCTTATCGAATGAAGTACCGATACCTTGTAACCATCCTCAACAAGACGATTTGCCATATCAACGACCCAGATGAATACACCATGCTCCATAGGCTCAATTACGTGCGCTATGTGCATGCTCTTTTCGTTATTATTTAGATTAGTATTATTTGACATGATGTTCTCACTTATTTCTAATTGTTTTTATCCGCAAGTTTATTTGTTTTTTCTAAATTTCAGCAAAGGAGTCTTGAACTTTAAATATCTATTTTGTATCGATTTAGCGTATTTGTGTTTTAACATTCTAGATTTATGGGGTGACCACATCAAGCGATACATCGGCTTGCATTCAGCTGCATATTGTTCTTTTTTATAAGAATCAGGATTTTCATCAAACATGAAATCAAATAAAGAATTATTATTTATCGCTAGATCAATTTCTTTACAAACCAATAAGAACAAAGGGGAATACCTATTTGCATGCATGGTATGAAAACCACTCTGATAATAATGCAATTGCGATTTATCAGTAAAATAATAATAGCTAGCTAAAGGCTCATTATTTATTACTAAGGTATTGATAGACGCTTTATTTTGAGGAACTAAACGTTCTAATATTTTTGCATGAAATTCATTAAATAACTTTGATTTAAAGATATTTATATCTGTACGGTTGTTCCAGCGTGCTTCATGCATCTCAGTGAGTTGCTTAAATGCCTTTTTAGCCGTATCTATATCATTAGAGGATTCAATTTTAACCTCACCATCGTTCTCCAATTTCTTATTTTTTTTTGTAAACATCTTACTCCAACGATTTCCCATTTGATTTTGGAAATCGTCGAAGCTTTTCATATGAGGTATATAAAAGCGGTTACCGTATTGATTTAAATCAGTATGGATTTTAGTTTCTTCAAACTTAAAACATTTACTTATAATCGAGCTATCCAGCAAAAACAGAAAATCTGCAAAATCCCATTGAGACTTAGTTTCATTTAAATATCTGGAGACAAAAGAAATCATTAAACTCTCATGCTCAGGTCTTACAATAAAATCAGCATATTGACTAACAATTTTATCAGGAGTTTCTTCACCGCAACCAATGAAGGAAATAGTCCGACCTTGAATTAAGGACTTCGGGAAAGAATGTGAAATATGAAATGGTGCAATGCCAATTAATTTCTCATTTTGATATATAACCAAGATAAAAAGCTTAGAGTTAATAGCCTTATTAAATACTTCCCACCAAGTGAACATCCAATCCCAACTTGAAAAGATCGTAGCTTTTTCACTTTCATCGTAAAGCATATTCCATTCTTCACGAATATTTTCAAAATCATTGATTGAATCAATAATTTTCAATTGAGTGTTCACTTGGTAAGACCCCATGTGGATACTAATTGAATCAATAAGCTATTATTTCTTTTTGGTTTCACTTTATTTATTTTTTAAATTAGGATTAAAGATATAAACCGTATGATCAATAATCTTCTAGACTTAGAACATACTCTAAAACACCATTGTACAATTATTGAGCAGCAAATATAGCGTTTATTGACAGAAGGAAGCGCCAGAAAGAATAAAAAGCCTGCGCATATCCTTACTAAAACCACATGGAGCAATAACCTGAATATTATTCGCTTCTAATTTTCTTATTACGCCACTCAATCTAATTTCTTTGGCATCGTTCCCTTCGAGTTGTCTTGTCCATGGCAATGACAGTCTCACGTATTCTGGAGAAGAATGCTTTAATAATATTAATGCTTGCTTACTGGTGCTAAAACTATCTAAAGCAATTTTACAATTATAGCTTTTCAAAGTTTTCATAAATAAAAGTGTTTTTCTTTGTTCACTCTCATTAATATTTGAAGGGATTAAGAAGGTCAAATTTTTCGATTTATCGCCTAATCTTTTCAGTCCAGGTATTAACCAATTAATAAAAGATTCATCAGATATTGACGCTTCATTAACTCTAAGCAACAAATTAATTTTAAGCTCATCCCTTTGGATTAATATTTGTAATAACCTAGAGAATTTCACCTTTTCCCAAAAAACCGAACGCTTTTGGTTGCTAAAATAACCAGGTAAATCTAATAAAAGATCATCAATTCCTTTCTTTTGTGCAGCCGCCACTCTCAAGGAAAGTATTTGATGATTCACCGTATTTGTTTCATTTACTTTATTTAAAATTAATTGCTTAGATATAATTCTAGCTTCTTTTCTTCTTATAATGCCTTTAAGCAAAGAATTAGTGTCATGAGTGATAACTGGAGTTGTTATTTTAGAACTATTATCAATATCGTCATTTGGTACAATTTTATTTCTACTATTAACCTTTTTATCATCACCGGAACTAATAACTTTATTAGTATTTTCAAGTAAATCACTAAATGGGTTTTTCTCTTTTGAAATAGATAGCTGAGGTTCTAATATAAGTTTAGCAACAATATCTGAATCAGAAATTTCGGCTTTAGATTGTTTCAATTTTGTCTTTTTTTCGCTAGCTTGAAGAGGGTTTATTTCTTGAATCCAAAGCTGATAACACCTGTTTCCTTTAAATACAGATGGAATCAAAAAAGCATTTGCTCTGAAAGAAGCCCCATTCAACTTCTTCATTGAAATAACTATAGAGTGTTTGTTTTTCTTCAGTTTGTTTTGATTTTTTTTAAAACCATCAAATAAAAGATGCTCATCAGAAACTATTAAGTCTTTTACTGTAATAGAACGGAGTTTTTGAACTGAATCGATCTCAAATAAACTCAAGTATGATAAGTTAGCATAAAGATGCATGTCTCTTGAGATAAAAGCTACTGCTTCTCTACTTGAATCTACTAACCATTGACAACGTTTTTCTGACACTCCTAGGAGCTTCTTACAGCGTTTAAACTCTGATTTTTCTCGGATAGACTTTATTAAGAGCTGAAGGATAGAAGTTGTTTCGGGGTTGTTTTTATCTAACTTAATTCTTGAAAATTGAGTGCTATTAAATAACTCTTTGATAGGAACAGTTTCAGCATTTTTACTAACGATTATTACAATAGCATCGGCATTGTGTTGCCAGATCAGATCAGATAATAACTCAAGAGAAAAGGAAACTTCATCAGATATAAAGATGAGGCTAGGGCCTTGTATCTTTTTCAAGCTGTCTTTAATTGCTAGTTCAGAAACATCTACTTGTTTAAACCTTGATGTTGCATCAATTCTTTTCACAAGCGTGGCTAGGTCGTTGTAAATATCAATATTACGCCCTATTAACACACATTTTAAGTCATCCTTTAACATAGCTTGAACAATACTTTAGCGTGTTATTTTTGACAGACTTAACCGACTATAGTGAAAATATTAGGGACAGGTGGACATTAAAACTTTAGATTATTTAATGATAATGAACATTAAATCACTTTATAGGGACAACTTTCTTGTGAAGCAGCTCTTTATCCTGTTCCTCGATATAGTTTAAGGTATTGTTTTTATTTACCTTCCAAGGAACATAGCCACTTACGATTTTTGTTAAAGACTTCTTGATGTCTTCAACAACATCATCATCAAGTACAGTTTGTAAGTTATCTAGTAACTTTGCCAATTCATCTAATTGAATAAATTCTTCATTAGCTTGCATAATTCGTGGATGCTGAGTACCTTTTACGTTATCCCCGATTAGTAATTCTTCATAGAGTTTTTCACCTGGGCGCAATCCAGAATAGTTAATTTCTATATCTCCGTTAGTATTATATTTATCTTTGAGTTGCAATCCTGCGAGACTAATCATTTTCTTTGCTAGATCTGTAATTTTCACTGACTCACCCATATCAAGAACAAATACATCTCCACCCTTTGCCATTGCACCAGCTTGAATAACCAATTGTACTGCCTCAGGAATCGACATAAAGTAACGGGTAATTTCTTTATGAGTAACAGTGATTGGACCACCGTCTGAGATTTGTTGTCTAAACTTTGGAACTACAGATCCAGAAGACCCTAAGACATTTCCAAACCTAACCATTGAAAAAATAGTTTTTCCTGTTGATTTATTGGAGAGAGACTGAAGAACCATTTCAGCTATACGTTTCGAGCAGCCCATTATATTAGTTGGCCGAACAGCTTTATCAGTAGAAATTAAAATAAAAGTCTCTACCTTATTTGATAAAGATTTCTCAGCAATTGTTTTTGTACCAAAAATATTATTAGTTAAACCCGCAACAGGGTTTTCTTCAACTAAAGGAACATGTTTATAAGCTGCGGCATGATAAACAGTCTGAACTTTATTACGCAAAAATAATTTATCTAATAAAACTGGATTTCCACTTGACCCTAGTATTCTCTCAAGCTGTATATCTAAACCTAATTGTATATTCAGTTGATTTAGCTCTTGCTCAACCTTATAAAGAGCAAACTCACTTAATTCTAATAAAATTAACTTTTGTGGCTTTAGTGCTAAAGCCTGTCGACATAATTCAGAACCAATCGATCCACCAGCTCCAGTTACCAAAACAACTTTGTTTTGTATATTTGCTGGTAACAGGTTTCCATCTGGATGAATAGAATCTCGACCTAGCAAATCATCTATATCTATTTCTTTGATATCCGAAACACGGAAATCACCACTAGCAAAATCTGCTACTGCAGGAAGAATTCGAACTTTTACTGGAAATGGCTCTAGACGCTCAATAATAAAGTGTCTTTCGGACCGATTGATTGATGGCATTGCAATAATAACTTCTGTGTTTTCAGGTGCATCAATCAAAACTGCAGCAGTCTTATCAAAGCTTTGAACATCAAACCCTGAAACATTCCAACCTTTCAAAGATGAGTTATCATCAATAAAACCTTCGACAACATAAGATGGATCAGCATCCAGTAAGGCAGCTAATTGTGTTCCAGAAACACCAGCACCATAAATATAAATGCGCTTACTCATGTTTTGGCTTTCTTTATTACCATAGAGCCATTGTTGTATTTGCAATCGACTACCAGCAATAAAAGTAAATGATGCTAACCAATATAAAATAACACCAGACTTTGTTAAGTCTGCCAAACCGAATAACTTTACAGTTAATGCCCATACAATCGTTGTTATTAGAGTGGCCATTAAAATAGTTGAAATCGTTTGATTTCTAAAATAGCGCAATACTGCTCGATATAAACCTAAACTAATGAATACTGGAAATGCGATGATTATTGCAAGTCCAAATATAGTCCATTCGCTACCCAACGGAAGCATGAAATCGTTTTTCCCCAAAGACAGAGACACCCATAATAAAATGGGTAACATAATCACATCCAACAAAAGGATTAATAAACGCTTTTGCATTCGAGAACGTTTTACAAAATATTGTTTGAGTTTTTCAATCATAATTTATGCTTTCAAAAACCTATTAAAAGGTGGGAGGCGTATTATATGATACTTGCTATTGTATTTACGCTGGCTTAATCACAAGCTATTTAAAACACAAAGTAAAACCTAGAAAATGGCAATTATAGTTTTTATTATTAAACTGAAATCCAAGTAAAGTGAACGTTTTTTGACGTAATCAACGTAGAAATCTAGTTTTATCGGTAATACTTTATTTTTATAATCATTAACTGGATCTTTAGAGCCACTTAAAAGCTCATTTTCATTCACAAACTCGATTGATGCTCTGTCTGTCATACCTGGTGGTACAGATAACACGATATTACGTATATCATCAGGGTAAAACTCAACGTATTCAGGAACTTCAGGCCTCGGACCTACAAGACTCATTTCGCCCTTTAATACATTTATTAGTTGTGGGAGTTCATCAAACTTATACTTTCTTAATATATGACCGATAGGAGTAATACGAGGATCGTCACCTGTTGTAACTTTATCGCCAAGCTTTTCTGCATTCAATACCATCGTACGAAACTTAAGAACTTCAAAGTTTTTACCATGTTGGCCCACACGGACTTGCTTAAACATAACATTCCCACCATCTTTTAATTTGATGATGAGCGCTATCGTCAGCAACACAGGTGCAAGCACTAACAAACCTGGTATTACAAAAAATAAATCAAATAAACGTTTACTAAACATACATGCTAAACCAATGAAAGAGGGCTTAAGAAGCCATCTGTTTTGTGATGTTAGTAATTTTTTTACAGACAGTATGAACAGCTTCTATAACCCTATTTACATCTTTATCAGTCATTTTAGGATAAACGGGAAGACTAACCGCACGTGAAAAAACATCCAAAGCAACAGGGAAATCATTCTCTTGATATTTATATTTATCACGCCAATAAGGCTGGATATGCAACGGGATAAAATGAACACTAGTACCTATACCCTGCTCAACCATTAATTCAATAAATTTATCTCGATTTACATTAATTGATTCTAAATCAAGTTGTAAAACATAGAGGTGCCAGGCATGAGTATCTTCAGGCCGTTTTACAAACGGGGTAGTCATTGGTAAATCAACAAATGCTTTATTGTATTGTTCAGCAATCCAAGCTCTTCGAACTTGAAAAGCACAAGCTTTTTTCAATTGATGGATGCCTATTGAGGCAGCAACATCGGTCATATTGTACTTATAGCCAGGCTCCACTACTTCATAGAACCATGAAGGCTTATCAGAAGTATAACGGTCGAATACATCACGATTAATTCCATGCAAACGCATAGTTTTCATCCGAGAGAGATAATCTTTATTTTCGGTGGTAATCATTCCACCTTCGCCCGTTGCGATAGTTTTTGTGACATAAAAACTATAAACAGTAATATCTGAGATTGATCCAACCATTTTACCTTTATAGGTAGTTGGTAATGCATGTGCGGCATCTTCCACAACTTTTATACCGTGTTCTTTGGCAATTTCTAAGATTTCATCCATTTCACATGCTTGTCCTGCAAAATGAACTGGCATAATAGCTTTAACATTGTCATGTTTAGCTATTTCCTTTCGAATTAAATCAGGATCAATATTGAATGTTTGTGGATCAATATCCACTAGAATAGGATCTGCGCCTAAATACCTAATGACTTCAGCTGTAGCTGTAAAAGTATAGGGAGTAGTAATTACTGTATCACCTGGACCAATACCAATAGCTTCTAGAGCTAAATGCAATCCAGAAGTTGCTGAATTAACAGCAAGAGCATTTGAGGCGTTTACATATTTTGCAAACTGCCCTTCAAAAGCAACGGTTTTTTTTCCAGTTGTTAACCAACCTGACTTTAAAGTATCTACCACTTCAGTGATTTCGTCTTCACCAATCAGTGGCAATGCAAAGGGCAGAAATTCGCTCAAAACTAATTATCCTTGTCTAAATTTTCTAGTTAATAAAAATGTAAAGCTAAAGTAAACTATACACAATTATTATCATGTTTTTATTAGAGAAATTCCCATATTTCATCGAAAGACTCTAGAGAACCTTCGGGTAATTCAACAACATCTAGAATTTCAAAGTTACAGTAAGAAAAATTACCAACTGTATCGTCTATATTAGTGATTCTAACATGCTGTTGACGTGAACCTAATGTAATTGTTAGTTCATCATCGACATGAAAAATATAACCCGGGAAAATTAAATGAGCCTCATCACGAGCACCATCAATCGTTGGCAATAAAACACCTTCTAATGGCAGTTTCTGGCTTATATCACGTGTCGTAATTTCGTCAACCTGCACCAGCATACTATGTAGTGACAGTATTTCTAAGCCAACTCGTAACCCCACATCTTTGAATGAATCCATCCATCGTGCTACAGAGATTTGCCACATTCCATTAGTGTCTTTCGGGTCTTTAATGGCTACTAGCTCACCAACTCTAGCTGTTGTCGCTTCACTTAAAATCTGTTTTAAACCATAACCACCAGAACTACTATTTTCAATTTGCCAAGAATGAATCTTAACATCTCTATTTGTAGCTAATTCTTCCGCATCTATATCTGACCATGGACTAGATATCGTATCTTCAGCTGCAAGTGCATCATAGATATTATCATCCTCAACATCTTCATTAATCTGATCCATAAAAGATTCAGGTTCATTATCACGTATGATATTAATTACATCTGCCATACGAATTACTAAGGATGCTTTTTCCTCACGATCGAAACGTTTATATCTTCGATTACGAATAGTAGTTAGCACATAGACCAAACGCTTTGCCAAACTGTGGGTAAGCATTGGCCATCTATCATGTTTTCCTAATTCATCTGTCTCACTTAAAGTCACAAACTCATCAATTTTGTGAATCACATTCGACAAGTCAAAAATTCGGCTTGTAGGCGAATTTAATAAATCACTTACTGGCATCAAACTAGCAGGCTCATCACTATTTAATAAAGTAATATGTGCGTATTTACTTTTAACTTTATCAGGATTTGAAATAAGCTTTACATCATCCAATGTGACTATAAAGAACTCTCTAATACGAGTTATTTCTCCCTGACGCAAGGTATTCGGTGCAGCTAAAGCAACTAAATTTATTATTTTATATTGCTCTTCAATACTTAGGTTTTCTCCATTTACATCATCTTTATGAGGTATTTGTTTATCTTGTATTTTCTTTTCACATGCCAATAGATAAAGATGATGAATATCATGCCAAATAGATTTTTTGTTTTTTGAATAGATACCATAATCATTCATGATAACCAAACTCATATACTGAATCGCTCTTCCAATTGAAACTAGAAGACCTTTTTTGGAAGCTATATTCTTCGTTAACATGTCCAAAGCAGCTAATTGATAAGAACCTGCTAATTCCATAATTAAAGATTTTTTTAGATCAAAGACTTTTTGAGATCTAACAGGTAACGGAAAGGCTCTACTAAGAAAATGTCTATCAAGGTTTTCTAATGCCATTTTAACGTAAGGTAGTAGTATTTCTGTAACATCAATACGCGTTTGAGGAGCTATAGGTTCATTGTTAAGTTTTGTTAGACCAGCGAATAAACGACGTGTAGTCTCTCCCATATCCATCATCGGCAATTTTGCAACCCAAGATCTAGCTTTAGAAACCGAACTAATATCAATAGTATCGATTAGGCTTGGTTCTTTTGCTTTTGGTTGATTTTGAGAATTATTTGAATCTACTTTGTTTTTATTTTTTTTGAACATGCTATGGCTCATGATATAACCTTAAATTATTATTTTTTTAATTTCTATTAAGTTATTATTTAATATACAAAAGATGTATATTTTTCTTATTATTACGTTCTATTTATTGCACTATTCTAACATTATTTCTCTATTTTTACGATAGTTTGCTTAGACCGTTTGCCCGAAACTTCTTCAACCAATCGAGGAATTAAATATCCAGGAAGTCTATTTCTTAAGCTTTCAATAAGGTCTAAAGCTTTTTTCTTATCAACTTCAAAATGTGCCGAACCTTTAACTCTATCTAACTGATGGAGATAATAAGGCAATACCTGAAAACTAAATAATCGTTGTAGAAGTAGCTCTAAAGTCTCAACAGAATCATTAACGCCTTTTAATAAAACAGCCTGATTTAAAAGTGTAACTCCGTTGTTTTTTATAGCTATTAACGTTTCTCCAACCGACTCATCTAACTCATTTGCATGATTACTGTGTATTACCATCACTTTATTAATATTCAAGTTACCAAACCAACTTAAAAACTCTGAAGTTATCCGTTCTGGTAAAAAGATAGGAACTCTGGTGTGGAACCTGATTGTTTTCACATGAGAAATCAATGCAATATCAGTACACATTTTTTCTAATCGTTGATCTGACAGCATTAAAGGATCGCCCCCGCTTAAAATGACCTCTTTAATACTTTTATCTTCTTGGATTTTATTCAATGTTTGCTGCCAATGCTTTTTATCGGGGATTGAGTCTATATAGGGAAACTCCCGTCGAAAGCAATAACGACAATGCACTGGACACGAACCTGTTGTAATAAGAAGTATACGACCTTGGTACTTATGCAGGACACCAGGGGATATTTCTGACTGTAAATCTCCAACAGGATCAGACACAAAACCGCTGGATTCTATTACCTCATCTTGTACAGGTAATACTTGTCGTAACAAAGGATCATACCAATCTCCTTTTCTCATTTTAGCAGCGTAGGATAGTGGTACTAACATCTTAAACTGACTATCAACTTGGACTTTATTTAAATACTCTTCTTTGTCTAGTTCCAAATATTCAAGCAACTTTACTGGATCCTTGAAAGCTGCCGATAGAACTTTCTTCCACTCCAAATGATCCATTTTAGACAGGTCAACTATTGGTATAGTTTTATCAAAAGAAGCCTGCACTGATGTTTTTAAGTTATTACTTTTGTCAAGATGAAGAGAATTTAAATCGTATTGAGCCATATAATTTACATCATAGAAAAAGCAAAACCTTAACACCAACTAGTATTAATTACTCAAAGACTACGCACTATTTTCAAGCTATGATACGAGTTATATTTTTAATAACATTTACAAAAATTATAGAACATAAACAATAAGGAACCTGAACATGGCAAGTGTTAGTACCAGTGAATTTAAAAATGGTCTTAAATTTATTATGGATGGAGATCCTTACAATATTATAGACAATGAATTAGTAAAACCCGGTAAAGGGCAAGCATTTAATCGTGTCAAAATTCGCAACCTTAAAACTGGCAGAGTTGTCGATAAAACATTTAAATCAGGTGAAAAGGTAGAAGGGGCAGATGTCATGGAAGTGGACATGGAATACCTTTATGAAGATGGTGAGTTTTGGCACTTTATGGAACCAGCGAGCTTTGAACAACACGCCGCTGAGGAAGCAGCAATAATAGATGTGAAATTTTGGCTTAAACCACAAGAAAAGTATGTAGTTACCTTGTGGAACGGTTCACCATTAAGCGCTACACCACCTAATTTTATCGAACTACAAATCACGGAATGCGATCCAGGCATTCAAGGTAATACTGCACAAGGCGCAACTAAACCTGCTGTTGTTGAAACTGGAGCTCAAATAAAAGTACCTCTATTTGTAGAAGAAGGTGAGATCGTTAAGATTGATACTCGAACGGGTGAATACCTATCACGAGCAAAAGAAAGTTAAATAATCTATTTAAGCTTTTAGTTAATTCTATATTTTAAAAAGACACCCCCTACTTTTAAGGAGTGTCTTGTTTAATAAATAGTTAAAAAAATTCTATTAGTATTTTCCTACTAAATTGATAAACCAGCCCTTTGCAGAACTGTCTGTATCAGATAGGTCATCGTTAAAATCAGTAAAATTATAACCAATACCCAGCTTTAAATTTTTACCAATATGTCTATCGATTGAAAACATTGCTCCATGTTGACTATCTTCTGATGAATCTGAATTCATCCAATGATATTGCGCCATTGCATCCCAATTACTAGTGAGATGGTAACGAGCTCTTACTGCTACTAAAGTAGCATCATTCTTAAACCATTCTCCGTCATCACGATCAGCTCTTATTTCTCCTTCTTTATGAGCAACTTTAGAACCTACTTCCCATTTATGGTTAAGTTGATAACTAGTTTCGATACTTGCTATCAACGACTTTTCATCACTTGAGTCGCTTTGACCTATGGGCTGTAAATCATATAAATACGTAATTCTACCTAGAACGTTTAACTTATCATTTTCAATAGGACGGTAAGCAAAACCTAATCCTGCTTCGGTAAATTTTGCGTCACGTGTATTTCCTAATCTATCTTTAGTTTCTGAATAGTTGAATTTACCTTGAAGCCTTAGCGAGGGTGATAAACGATGGTTAACATTATTAACAGTTACCCATTGATCAGTATTTTCTTCGTTTCCACGGTCTTTTCTGTATTCAAGACGCATACTCGCTTTACTAGAATTCTTTTTATAGTTTAATCCAACAGAAAAAGCGTCTCTATCTGTGAGTCCAGTTTCTACTTTATCTAATCTTGCCGATTGAACTGAGGCGTTCAGATCAAGCTCTTCTGTATATGAATAGTCTAATCCAAAGGTATGACCTATCCCTGATTCTATATCTTCATGAATAAACTGATGTTCTGTATATACTTTTAATTGGTCAGAAACCGTTTTTCGTTGGCCTACTGTAAATAGATTACGTTTATCGAATGTATTGTCTGTTGATAAAGTATAATTAGTATAAATATCATAGCCATCATTAACAGCGTATTTGAAACCAATAAGAGCTGAATCTCCTCGATCCCCTGTACTAACTTCAGCGTTTACATCAATTTTTTTATTGAGTTTTGCTATAGCACCAATAGTAAATAAATCATTATCCTCATAGGCATCTTTTCTATTTAAAACACTCTGAATTATTCCATAAAGGTTAATATCTTTATTTAGATCATAGCCAACCTTGAAAGCTGCTAATGTTCCTTCACCATCTTTAGTAGCATCTATTTTATCGACTTCTTTGACATGACGTAATTCAGCACTAATAGTAGCTTTTTGATCCAGTTTATAATCTGCTTGCGCACTAGCAGTAGTTACCTTACTACTCAATTCTTTCTCTAATAAGGTTGCTCGTGCAGATGTTTTTAGCTTTTCATCAATCTCTACAACAGCTTCAATACCTGTATCTGTTATCTGTTCACCACTTTCAAAGCTAGCACTAGAGAATCCAGCTTCACGTTTTTTATACCAAGCTCCTATAGAACCATCTTTATCAGTAAACTCATCGATATTGGCTCGAGCTTCGAGACCATAAGCACTACCTTTAACACTTGTTGCATTAATATCATTATTAAAAGAGTTAAAGTTTAAACCGCCATCGCTTGATCTGAAACTACCTAGAGTTTGATTAGATTCACTTTCGGCGTACTCACCTTTAATGTATGTTCCTTTTGCTTTTTGCAAAGTGACATCGATCCCTTTTAGATCATAGTCATTATTTTCACGATTTTCGTGGACATAACTTCCACCAACAGCAACATGATCATTAATCCAAACTTTACCTCGAGTACCATAGCTGGCTTTATCACTAACAAAGTCATTTGGCACATATTCATAGTCGACCATTAAAAAGAGTTGATCTCCTTCTAAAGGCGAATCTTTTATGAGTGAAGGAGTATCTTGTTTTACAATTTGTAATAATGGTCTATTTAATATTATGCGGCCTTGAAAATCATCAATTTGATAATCACGTCCTTCCTCTAGTACAATTTTCTCTAAAGCTCGCTCACTTTCTCCTCTAGCACGAACTTCAATCCATACTTTTTCTGATCCATCTACAATATCTTTATCTTTAAGGTAATAGAGACTCCCACCAGTGCCTAAAAACTGATTATGTCTAAATGCTGATTGGGCTTCTGAAGCGAACACAGTCAGATCAGTTTTATGTTCTCCATCTTTGGTTACTTTTGTACTTCTATGGTTTAATTTTGCACCGTATAAACTGCGATTAAATGAACTCAACTCAGTTCCAGTCATGTCTGTATTGTAATTACCCCAAATAGCTCGAGACTTATCCCAATCTACCCTTACGTAAATCTTACCTTGGCTATCAGTATCATCAATCAACGTTGAATCATCACCATAAACCGGATAGTACTTATCAGGATCTAATCTTCTGAATAAACTACTTGGATCTTTTTTATGAATATCATCAAACAATTCATCAATTGGGGCTGTTTCTGTATCCATTTGAGCAGTAACAAGATACTTACCTTTAATCTTACCCTTCAAATAAAATGCTAAACGACCATCGACAAAAATATCACCATCAAGATACTTGTCTCCATCACTCAAACTTTCCAAGTTGCCAGTGACGTCACCTTCACCTATCGTAATATCGGCAAGACCCACCATAAACAAATACTTACCTTTTAAATCTACGGTTAGTGGCTTGTTGTAGGTATGTTTTTCATTATCAGTAATTTCAACATCAAATTCATGTTGGCCATCTGGAAGGATTTGTTCAGTTACAAATTTGTTTTCAACAAGACTAATGGCGTCACCATTAATTTTAATCGTATTACCTTCAAGTATATCTCTACCAAATATTCTTACTCGAGATCCATTTACAGGGATAGTTTGACGTAACAAATTACTGTTTAAGTTTGTACTAGGATCTACTTTATCTCTTAATTTCAAGTTCCTTTCCGGGCCTATCAAGCTAATAACCCGAGAGCGAGTTTCATCTATATGTCCAGCTTTATCTTTTACTGTCAAAACATATTCTAGTTTGTCGCCTGAAACTAATTTTTCTTTATTTTTAGTAGTTCCATTCCATTTAATGATTCTTCCACCAGAAAGGTCTTTTCCCATGAATGTTACAAGTGGTTTTGACTGATTTTTATCTTCAGATTTATATACTTTTAACTCCCATTCATCTATAAATTTAGCATAGTTAGTTTCGATCTTGAAACTCAAAGGCTTTACAAACTTGTTATTCTCTACTTCAGTGTGAATGCTAGTCGTAACATTTAACTTAGGAGTCATTGAAGCTGCATCTTTACTGACCCAAATAACACCACCATCTGCTAAGCGAATACTTCTATTGCCAGCTTCACTGACTTTTACTTGATGCTTTTGAGTAGTTGTTACGGTTTCTTCTTTAAAGCCATCTGGTACTGATGACTTTATTGTTACATCTGCTCTTCGATTATCTTGTCGATTTGCTTCTGTAAAATTATCTGAACGATTATCCGCTTCCCCATGAGTAATAATCTTTAATGTGTAAGCAGGTTTCGATTTACTGGCATACTGTTCTATATCTGTTTGTGCCAGAACATTAACGCTACTCATTACTAATCCGGATAAAGTAGTATTTATCAGCGCTTTCTTGATAATTTGCTTAGATAGCAATTCTTGCTTTTTATTATTCATCTTAACCTGCTTATTTCTATTTTTATTACAGTTGTTTGTCTTAATTAATATCAGTAAGACTTGTATAAATTATTTTATTAACCTATTAAGGCCTCTTATAATCTATTGCTTTAGGATCATTATGTGGTACATCTATTAATGCTTTTGGATCCACCTCAACTTTTACATTTTTCATCAACTTATCGCCTAAACGCTTTCTTAATTCAACCCGAACACTATCTGCACGTTTTTTTGCTAAAACGATATTGTATTGAGCGGTATGGCGTGAATCAGTAAAGCCATCAATAGTGATATGTCCTCGACCATATTGCCTAATTTTATTGGCAATATCGTCCATCACTCCTCGTTGATCTTTTCTAATATTATGTTTAGCTTTATCAAAGAAAATTGAACCCAAGTTAACATCTACACTTTTATAAACTGGAACTTTACGTTTACTTGTTACAGTTCTAGTATCTGTTCTGTATTTAGCTGCTTGATATTCATTTCTAAAGAGTGATTCTTGAACAGGAAGCTTTACACCAAAGTTAATTTTATTTAAAGCAGTCCCAGTAAGACGTAACACTCTTGGATTTTCTGTAGTAAATATGGCACCTTCTGGCAAAGTGGTCTTATCAACTTTAACTATAAAGTTTTTACCCCAACTACGACGACCTCCGTCTACATCAGGGATGTGGTATCTTCCATAACCATCTGTTTCAATGACTAAACCTTTAACTGTCGCCAAACGTACGCCAGGTATCCCCTCTTCTTGGATTCCATAATTGGTGATTGTAATTTCAATTACATCCGTATCAGCAGCAGATTTTCTCATTGCTGTAACCTTGGTAGGCGTTGGAATACCTCGTATTCTTCTTGTTGATATCTGCAAATCTTGAGCAGTTAAGCCTTTTGCTTTTGCTCCAATATGCGATTCAGTCACTTGGCCATGATTATCGACACTAAGGTTTGTACCTTGTTGCGTTGTCACCTTGAAACTATTATTTTTAGTAAATGGCATACGAATAACTTTACGATGCTTTGCAGGATCATCTAGTACACTCACTCTTCCATTAAGTCCTCCAAGGTGTAGACTGTTCCATCCGAAGTAGTCACTTTTCACAGTGATTCCAGTAATATTTGCTTCGTCCTGATATCCATCTCCATCACGATCATGGAAAACTTTACCTATCAACGAAGATTGATCTAAAACTGTATTTTGCTCTAAGGTGACACATGCTTTTGCTACATTACTAGTAGCATTACCTGAAGCCTGAGCAACATTACATTGCTCCCCTGCTAATGCAGATGTACCTATTTTCACAATATAAGATATTTTAATATATCCATTTTCCTCGATAGGGACATCCAATCCTAGGAAATCAATAGGATCACGACCTGTAGTCTTAACTTTTTGTGAGCCCAATAGTTTATGCTTTGAGTTAAAGGTCTTGATTTTTATCGAATCTTTAATAATTTTAAAACTACCTGGCAAATTATCTGTAATAGACACTCCTTTTGCTAAATAACTACTCTTGTTCTTTACTAAGATAGTGTACGGAATTAGATCACCTGCGCTCGCTTGTTTTTTACCAGATACTTTACTTACTAATAATTCTGCTGGCGGCACTATAAGTTGATCAATACCTAATAAAGTAGGATCGTCACTACCTCCTGTGTCTCCAGGGGCTGAATTATTTGATCCATTCTCATTACCTGCGTCTGATAAGTCTGACTCTATTGAGCCACTAGGTGATAATGCAGATGTTATAGCCTGGTTCTTTAATTGAGAAGGAACACCAGCTGCCTTAGGATTTATCTTAACTACAAAGTTAACAGCGTATTCATCATTAGGAGCTAAAAATCCATCCGTACCTATTAATAGATTAGGATTAGCAATATTGCCTGTGTAATCAGAATTAACAGTAGGACTTATAGCATTGCCGCTAATATTATTACTAATTCCTGAAACCGGAATCCCAACGACTTCAACGAAAGCACTTCCAAATTGATTAGATAAGGTTAGATTATCAATCAAGCTAAGGTTGCTTAAGTTAACATCCCCCGTATTTTTTACTGTAATGGTAAATGGCACATTAAAACTAAGGTCAGGATTTATTAACGGCGTTCCAACAAATTTTGTTGATTGTAAGTCTGGACTAGGAACCGGTGGAACGAATACAGTAGGGTCATCATTACCTCCTGTGTCACCGGATGCCTCAGGATTACTAGTCTCGGGACTCGACCCACTATCAGATTTATCTGTTACAACAATATTACCTAAACTACCACCAGCCGTTGCTTGATTAGAATACTTATTAGGTGCATTTTCAGCATTTGGATTAATTCTAATAGTAAACATAACTTTAAAGCTATCATTTACCCCTAAAACACCATCACTACCCAACAACAGATTAATTGAAGAATCTATTCCTGTGTAATTACTATTAACAGAAGGAAGAGAGAACTCACCTGACTCATTACTTATAATTGAAGCAGTTGGTTTATTAACAATACTTTGAAGTGCTGTACCTAACTGGGTACTTAAATCATCAATTAAAGTCAACGAAGTCAACTTAACTGAACCCGTATTTTTAACTACTATGGAATAATCTATATCAAAAGTTCCATCAGCATTTAACCTTGGTTCACTAGCAGATTTAGCAGAGCGTAGCTCTGGATTAGCTGTTTCTGTTTTAACACTTGCAGAAAGAGAGCTAATTTCATCAGAAAATCCTTTGGCAGTATTTACAATCTCTCTTGTTTCAACATCACTTTGTTGTACGGTATAAGAACCATTTAATATACAGTTATCACCAACTACAAGAGTGGGACAAGTAATTGAATTTGGACTTATTAATGGATCATTAATAACTACATTTGATAGAGTTATTTCACCGTTATTATTCAAAGTTATAGTGTAAGTAAGTACGTCCCCTATATCTATGACACCATTGTTATTACTATCACCATGTGTAGGTTGTGACTTGAAGAGTGTCGCTGAAGCTTTTAATACATCTGAAGTAATACTTACAGGAACCAAATCTGTTTGATCTGAATCTGCAGAAGCATCATTAGTAACCTCGCCCGCTGCTGCATCTGCAGGTGTTACCACATAAGTACCAGTGAGCTCGCATATTTCACCTACTGCTAATGACGAGCAAGTTATCGTGTTCGGTGTGATCTTACTGTCAATAACAATGACATTCGTTAACGTAGCGGTTCCATTATTCGTAGCCGTTACTGTATAAGTAAGCGTATCTCCTGCACTGATCTGACCGTTTTCATCTTCATCAGCATTCGTAGGCGCTGGTTTAATTACAGTCAAACTCGGTGCATTAATAGCACTAATATTAGTTACTGGAACAGAATCAGTTTGATCAGAGTCACCCGTTGCATTATTAGTAATACTGATATTCGTGACATCTGTTGGTGTAACTGTGTAAGTACCGATTAATTCACATACTTCACCCGGTGCAACGCTTGGACAAGTCAGTGTAGTTGGTGTGATCTTACTATCATTAACAATGAGATTCGTTAAAGTAGTAGTTCCATCATTAGTTGCCGTTACTGTATAAGTAAGCGTATCACCTTCACTTATCTCACCATTTCCATCTTCATCAGCATTACTTGGTGCAGGTTTTATCATAATCAAACTTGGTGCATTTACTAAAGTCACACTTTCGGTGACTTCTGTCGTAGGTAAGCCCGTCGTTGTCGTCGTGAAGGTCGCTGTATTGCTGATCGCAACACCCGCATCGACATCAGCCTGAGTCACAGTATAACTTGCAGTCCAAGTCGCTGTTTGTGTTGGAGCTAGACTATCAACATTAAGATCAGCACCATCATCAGCACCTGTTGTATTATCAAGACTCATTGATGAAAGCGAACCACTACCGGCGTGTGCGTCTGTGAACATAACTTCGTCTAAAGTAATGTTGCCATCGTTTATTGCAGTGTAGGTGTAAGTAACTGTTTGACCTACCTGAATACCAGTATCAACGTTTGCTGTTTTTGTTACATTCAGACTTGGAGCAGCTACTTCTGGTGCCACACTTTCGGTGACTTCTGTCGTAGGTAAACTCGGTGTCGTTGTTGTGAACGTCGCGGTGTTTTCAATCGCAACACCCGCATCGACATCAGCCTGAGTCACTGTATAACTTGCAGTCCAGGTCGCTGTTTGTGTCGGGGCTAGACTATCAACATCAAGGTCTAATGCATCATCCGTACCGTTAGTGCTATCTAAACTCATGTTCGCTAATGAACCACTGCCGCCATGGGCATCCGTAAACGTAACATCATCAAGCGTTACATTGCCGTTATTGGTTGC
>CALISP010000268.1 GCA_938041705.1 uncultured Cocleimonas sp.
ATAGAACTTTCAGCGAATCCAATGGGTGTTGAGATTATGACGCCGCCTGGTATGGAGGATATGGCAAGCCAATTACAAGGTATGTTCCAGAATATGGGGCAAGGTAAAACTAAAAAACGTAAACTGAAAATTAAAGATGCGCTTAAAGAACTCGCTGAAGAAGAAGCACATAAGCTAGTTAATACCGAGGATCTTAAACAAAAAGCATTAGATAATGTTGAGCAAAACGGTATTGTCTTTTTAGATGAAATCGACAAAGTTATCCAGAAAGGTGAAATGGGCGGAGCTGGGGTTTCACGCGAAGGTGTGCAGCGCGATTTATTGCCACTGATTGAAGGTAGCACGGTTACAACTAAACACGGTATTATAAAAACGGATCATATTTTGTTTATTGCTTCAGGTGCATTTCATACAGCAAAACCTTCTGATTTAATTCCTGAATTACAGGGACGTTTACCAATTAGAGTTGAGCTAGGCGCTCTTACTGCAGATGACTTTAAGCGTATTTTGGTTGAGCCAGACTCATCACTTACAGAGCAATATCAAGGCTTATTACAAACTGAAGGTGTTAAAGTTGAATTTACTGATGATGGTATCCAACGCATCGCCGAAACGGCCTTTCAAGTTAATGCACAAACCGAAAACATCGGGGCGCGTCGTTTACATACAATCGTAGAACGTTTGTTAGAAGAAGTATTATTTTGTGCACCTGATTGTTCTGAAGACGTTATCGTTGATGCAAAAATGGTTGATGATGTTCTTGGTGAGTTGATAGAAGATGAAGATTTGAGCCGTTATATTCTTTAGATTTTTCTACTGTATAACAAGTATTTATTAAGTAATATTGTGAATAGAGCAAGAGAGTGTATGCTTTCAGAAAATAAAATGGAAAGATCAACATGGCAAAAATGACACCAACAGATATAGCCCTTCACCAAAAGTCGCGAGTCTTAGAACTCACTTGGCCAGACGGTGAAGTGCATAATCTACCTATTGAATATTTACGTGTATATTCACCATCTGCAGAGGTGCGTGGTCATGGTCCAGGGCAAGAAGTGTTACAGCTGGGCAAACAAGAGGTCAATATTAAAGCCATAGAACCTGTAGGTCACTATGCTATAAAACTGGTGTTCGATGATAACCATGATAGTGGTCTTTATGACTGGGGTTTATTGCGTGAACTTGGTGAGGATTACGAAGAGTATTGGGCTGACTATCTAGCTCGTTGTGAAGAGGCAGGCCATAAACGTGAAGAAGTAAGTTCTTTTTCAACTGTGCAAACCTACAAGCCTGATTAAAGATTTATAAAAGCTAGAATTCTCAATATATTTTTTATCCAACAATGTTCTCAATTAACAAGTTTTCTAAATAATAAATGTTCCAACCAACAAGAGTTTCGTAATGTCATTTATCGATGATTTAACATTCAATGAAGATGGATTAATCCCTGCAGTAGCTCAACAACATGATACGAATGAAGTGTTGATGATGGCTTGGATGAATAAAGCTTCGATAAAAGAGACACTTGAAACAGGACGCGTGTGCTTTTGGTCGCGTTCGCGTCAAGCCTTTTGGCGCAAAGGTGAAAGTTCTGGGCAAGTCCAAATGCTTAAAGAATTTAGAGTCGATTGCGATGGAGATACATTACTAC
The DNA here is from genome assembly GCA_938041705.1 of uncultured Cocleimonas sp. Lineage (GTDB taxonomy): Bacteria > Pseudomonadota > Gammaproteobacteria > Thiotrichales > Thiotrichaceae > Cocleimonas. The sequence goes on from CALISP010000268.1 coordinate 1,652, forward strand.
TACTTGTCGATCAAACAGGTCCTGCTTGCCATACTGGTCGTAGAACGTGTTTTTATCAAGTTGAGCAAGACGGTGAATTAAAAATCGATTCAGATCCTTTGATTGATCCCAAAGATTTGTATAAATAAGTATAGATAGTGACATATGAAATGGCTGCTACTTAAAGTAATTCGTGGTTACCAATTATTTCTAAGTCCAGTGCTTGGGAGTAGTTGTCGTTTTCAGCCAACCTGTTCTTCCTATGCTCATGAAGCCATTGTTAAACATGGCGTAATAAAGGGTTCTTGGTTAGGCTTAAAAAGAATCAGTAAGTGTCATCCGTGGGGAAAAGATGGTTATGACCCAGTTCCATCACCTAAAGAAAATAAAAGTAAGAAGACAGGAATATAAAAAGACACCCCCCTACTTTTAGGCCTTTTCAATTTGCATCAATAGTTTCAGCAAGTTATTGTTTGTTGAGAAATAAAAGGTAAAAACTATCTCTAAAGATCAGCCAACTACTCCCCAATATGATGACGATATAGAACAATATCCAGAAATGATTGCGGCTGTTGATCTAGGTTCTAATAGCTTCCATATGATAGTAGCGCGCGTTGATGAACATGGTAATTTCTCCATGGTTGATCAAATGAAAGAAATGGTAAGACTGCGTGGTGGTCTTGATGAAGACAACAATATGGACGAAGTTGTTGCGCAAAATGCATTAGATTGTTTGCAACGCTTCGGAGATCGTATTCGTCATTTAGATCCAAGTGCGGTAAGAGCCGCTGGAACTAATACGTTGCGAACGATGAACAAATCAAAGTCCTTCCTCCGAAAAGCAAATAAAGCGTTAGGACATCGTATTGAAATTATTCCTGGTCGTGAAGAAGCACGTTTAGTGTATTTGGGTGTATCCCACACACTTTCAGATGATCGTGGAAATCAATTAGTGATTGATATTGGCGGTGGTAGTACTGAGTTTATTATTGGAGAGATGTTTGAGCCAAAGATATTAGAAAGTTTAAATTTTGGTTCAGTGAGTGCTACTAAACGTTTTTTTGCTGACGGAAAACTTTCTAAAAAGAATTGGAAGAAAGCAAATACTGCGCTTCGTTTAGAGATAATGCCTATTGAAAACCAATATTCTTCAAAGAATTGGGAATTTGCAATTGGTTCATCAGGAACGATAAAAGCGACTCAAGAGATTATTCACGCATTTGAGTTAGATAAATTTAGAATCACTCTAGATGCCTTATACGAGATTAGATCTCGAATGATCGAAATGGAAACGATAGATCAATTAGAGCTCCCATTGATAAATACAGAGAGACTTCCTGTTTATGCCGGTGGAATAGCTATATTAATCGCTGTGTTTGAAGCATTGAAAATCGAATACATGACCGTTTCTGAGGGTGCCTTAAGAGAAGGTTTGCTTTACGACCTGCTCGGTAGAATTCAGCATGAAGACGTAAGAAATCGAAGTGTAAGAGATTTAATGCAACGGTTTAATATTGATACAGTACAAGCAGCTCTAGTTAAAAATACCGCTTTATATTGTTTTAAAAAGCTAAGGAAAGACTGGAGTCTACCTAAGAAGCACAAACACATTCTTGGCTGGGCGGCTGATTTACATGAGTTGGGTATGAGCATCACTCATGATAAACATCACCTGCAAGGTGCACATATTTTGGAGTACGCTGATATTCCAGGTTTTGCTAGGCGCCGACAGCATTGGCTTTCAGTTTTGGTAGTTTCACATCGAAAAAAGTTACCTACAAATTTACTTGATGATCTTGCTGAAGATGAAAAAACAACACTGTTATACCTTATCGTGATTTTAAGACTTTCTGTGTTGCTGCATCGTTCTCGTCAAAATATAGAAGTACTTCCCACAGTTAAAGGTGGTGAAAACCAGCTATACCTAAGTATTGAAGGCGATATCAATGAACAAGCTCTTTTAGAGGCGGATTTAATACAAGAAAAACAGTGGTTATCTAAAGTAGGTTTTGAATTAAATTTTGAATAAATACCGTTTATTTGGAATTTATTAATTTTATTCCTGGAGCCTATCCATTCATCTTTACTTTGTTTCTTTTGCTTAAAAATTAATCAATAATTAGATCTTTATCTATTTGCTGAGCTTTATGCGCATCATAATTGTTTAGCCAGAGTTACGATTAATGAAAAAAATTGCTATTGTTATTGCGGACTTAGACCTTGGTGGTGGCCAACGGGTTGCTATTAATCTCGCCAATGCTTTGGCTAATGATAACGAAGTAACTATCGTAATTTTTCAAGATGATGAAATCCATTATCAAACACCAGGTGAGGTGGTTAGTTTAGATTGCCCTCAGGCATCTAATGTTTTCGCTAAAGTACTCAATGTTTTTAAACGTGCTAAAAAATTAAAGAAGCTAATCCAAAAAGAACAATACGATCATGTGTATGGTTTTATGGAAACGGCTAATTTCCCAACGGCAATGGTTTTTAAAAATGCCGCTTTATCAGTGCATTGTAATCCTAGGGAATTAAGTTTCTTTGAATCAATATTAGTACGTATGACCTATTCACGAGTCAAAAATGTGATTGCTGTATCTGAAGACGTAGCATCCATTTTACGAAGTGATTATGGCTTGAAAAATGTATCTCGCATTTATAATCCTGTTGATGTCGCAGATGTTGTTGCTCAAGTTGATAGGCCACATCAGCACCCTAAACCTTATATAGTCGCTTTAGGCCGTTTCCATGAAGTGAAACGATATGATTTGCTGATTAATGCATACGCAAACAGTAAGATGAAAGATGATTGTGATTTAATCATTGTCGGTGATGGTGAGTTACGAGGTAGTCTAGAAAATCAAGTCAATGCTTTGCGCTTATACGGCAAAGTACATTTTGCTGGTACTCAGAGTAATCCTTTTCCTTATTTGGCTGGCGCCAAGTTTTTAACCTTAAGTAGTCGCACAGAAGCTTTTCCAATGGTACTTATTGAAGCGCTAGCATTGCAATGTCCGGTAGTTGCAACAGATTGTCCTACAGGACCTCGTGAAATTGTTAGACACAATGAAAACGGTTTATTAGTCGAAAATGAAAATGTTGACGCATTTAGTGAAGCGATTGACAGGCTTTATTACAATGATGTGCTACGAAGTAAGTTCAGGAAGAACTCAATCAGTTCTATCCAACATCTCTCAGGTGACGTGATTGCTGCTGAGTGGTTAGCACTTTAGTTTTTGACTATCTATTCTTAGTAGATATTTCCAATAACAGTTATTTAGCGTATTTTGTCTGTTTCAATTCAAGTTACTGATTTGGAGCTAATATGCTTATCAAAAGACACCCCCCCGCTTTTAGCATACTTTCTTTATATATATTCATAACCATAAGTTCTATTCAAGCGAGCTGGGCAAGTGACTTAGATAAAGAAAGGCGCTGGGCAGAGCAAATCAGCGATTCTTTGCTTGATGGCGAAGCAATTAAGTTAAACAACGGCACTCATGAATTTTTGGCTATTGAAACACAAGCTGATGATGCTTCCGAACTTGGTGTGATAATCCTTCATGGAATCGGAATTCACCCTGATTGGCCAGCAGTGATACAACCACTTCGTGTTGATTTGGCAGAAGTGGGCTGGAATACATTATCTTTGCAAATGCCAATATTAAAGAATGATGCTAAAAGTGCAGATTACGAACCATTAATGAATGATGTGCCAACAAGAATTGATGCAGGGATACGTCATTTAGCTAAACAAGGAGCTAAAAGAATAGCGCTTGTTGCGCATAGCATGGGGGCAAGAATGGCGAGTTATTATCTCTCTCATAAAAAGGTTTATCAGGAAGCTCAAACTGAGACACCAATTGTAGTTTATGTCAGTATTGGTATGGGCTCAGATGACAATAATTATTTAGGAAAAGTGAAAATTCCTGTGTTTGATATTTATGGCGAGAACGATTTGCCTGCCGTTGTCGACTCTGCTGCCGATAGGATGAAAGCATACACTCTGAACAAAGCTTATAAACAAATTAAAGTACCGAAGGCAAATCACTTTTTCGATGATCAAAATGATGAACTAGTTAAAGTTGTTATAGAATCAATTAAAGCTTACTGAAGTATTTATCTCATGAGGCTAGCTGGCTTTTTTCTTAATCAGTGTTTTATGTAAACAACATGTTACCTATTGTTTAATTTCCATTGTAAGTCTAAATATATCCTTATGGCTTAATGGCTTTGTTAAGTAAAATAAACAGTTATTATTTTTATGAATAGTTATCGATGAGAATTCCACGCTTTTACCAAGAAATTGATGCTGAGATAGGGCAACAACAAAACCTGTCTGTGATTAATCATCGTCATGCAATTCAAGTATTACGTCTTAAACTTGATGATCTGCTTATTTTATTTGACGGTAATGGAGGAGAATACTTAGCAAAAGTTTCTGTTGCTAATAAGCGTGATTCAGCGGCATTGTTAGAATCATTTAAGGATTTAACGACTGAGTCGCCATTAAACAGTACATTAATCTTATCAACTATTAAGTCAGATAAAATGGACTTCGCTATTCAGAAAGCAGTTGAACTTGGTATAACAAAAATTCAACCGATGATTTCTCATCGTAGTGTGATAAAAATAAAAGCAGATCGATTACAGAAAAAAATGCAACATTGGCAGGCTATTATTATTGGCGCTTGCGAGCAATCGGGTCGAACACACATTCCGCTACTTGAAGAACCCATATCGCTTGAGGCTTGTCTGGATAAATATAAGGCTGTTTTTTGCATCGGTATGATACCAAAATCAACAGCTAAATTTTGCGATTTGACCTTGGATAATATCGAGCAAAGTGTTGCTTTATTTATTGGTCCAGAAGGTGGTTTTACAGATGATGAAGAGTCATTAATGCTACGTTATAAAATAAATACGGTGAACTTTGGTAGTCGTATTTTACGTGCTGAAACTGCAGTAACTGCTGGCCTGACTGCTTGCCAACAGCAATGGGGAGATTTGTGAAAATGATAGTAAAAAGATTTTAGTATGGTTTTTTAAAAGCGTTATAAACTAAAAATATGAAAGTAAGCTCAAGGAAATGGCTTTACCAAGTGTTGGAACAATACGAGCAAGGCGTATGTTCGCGGGTTATTAATATCTCTTTGATGATATTAATATTGGCAAATGTGGCAAGTATTGTCGCCTCTTCAGAAGAGTCTATTAATAAACGTTTTGGTGATTATTTTCTATATTTTGAAATTTTCTCTTTGATAGTTTTTACAATTGAATATCTTTTACGCGTTTGGGTATCAGTCGAAAGATCAGAAAAAGACTTGGCGCAACCACTAAAAAGCAGACTTCGTCATTTGTTGACACCAATGGCTCTAATTGACCTATTAGCCATTTTACCTTCAATTCTGTTGCTATTAGGCAGTGATTTTTTGATTTTGAGAGTCTTGCGTTTAATCCGTATATTCAAACTCACCCGTTACTCTCGCTCAATGGAGTTATTGATTACAGTTTCTAAACAAGAAGCTGAGACGATTCTTTCTGCAATTTTTATTTTAATTATTCTTATTATTGTCTCAGCCACAGGGATTCATATCGTAGAAGGTGATATACAGCCTGATGAGTTTGGCAGTATTCCCCGAGCTTTGTGGTGGGCTACAGTGACATTAACTACTGTCGGTTATGGCGATGTGGTACCGATTACCCCTTTGGGCCGAATGTTGGGGATTGTGATTGTAATTACCGGAATCGGAATGGCTGCTTTGCCTGCAGGTATTATGGCATCTGGCTTCACAGCGGAAATAAGCCGAAGACGTGAGCGTTTTAAAACAGCTATTATGTCATGGATTGAAGAAGATACATTTAGTGAGCATGAAGGCAGTGATTTTGTTCTATTGCGAGAAAATTTAGGTATAACACGTGCTGACGCAGCATTGATGCTTCGTGAAGCAAGAGCAGAACACCGACGATCAATTCATCGCTTCGGTGATCATAATTACATGCAACATAAATGCCCTAAATGTGGTTTTATAAATAAAGAAGATATAAATAAGGATAGCTAGTAAAAGATGAAACGAGCAATACAATTACAAGATTTATCTAGAGAGCATCATGATTCTTTGGTGTTGGCTAAACGACTCGGTGAAGCTGTTGAAGATGGCAGTGATGAGGCTTTATTGGCGGCTATCGAAAAGGTTAAGCATTATTATGAAAACGAATTAGAAGTCCATTTTCAACACGAAGAGCGCACAATTTTTGCACCTATTTTTAAAGAGTATAAAGAACATATTCCACTTGCAGGTCCTTTACTAAAAGAACATGGAGCAATGCGTTTGCTAGTGCCAAGTCTAATGCTTGGAAATGCTAAAGAAGGTTTGGCTGAGTTTGCTTATATTTTGAAAACTCATACGCGAGTAGAAGAACGAGAATTATTTCCCATTATTGAGAACTTATTTACAGAAGAGCAGCTTGATGCAGTGCTAAATTTTGTGCCTTTAGATTAAGGTAGTTGCCTTAGTGCTGTGTAAATATTAGTTTTATATAGAGCAACAAATAGCCTAAAAGTGGCGGGGTGTCTTTCCTGTAAGTTGAACGGCAATTGAGTTATTTGCTTATGAATCAGGCTTTCTTTAAATATTTTCCTGCTAACACCGTACGCGTTCCATTGATGTTGCCTTCAATTTGATATGAATTATCTGTAAGGGATATACCTTTAATTAAGGTACCTCGTTTAGCAGTGAAATTTGCGCCTTTAATATAAAGGTCTTTCGTAAGAGTTACTGAGTCTCCTGCAATTAATTCTGCACCATTAATATCTACTGTTGGCTCATCTACCGAGCGAATGGTGTTATCTGACATTGCCCATTTCTTTACATCATCTTCGATGTATAGCATTTCAAGTAGATCGTTAGGCCAGCCTTCAGCTTTCAGTCGGTTAAGCATACGCCAAGCCATGACTTGTACGGCAGGAGTCGCAGACCACATACTATCGTTTAAGCAACGCCAGTGGTTTGCATCTACATTATCAGGGTTTTCTATTTGATCTAAGCAGGTATTACATACCAACACTGATTTGTCTAAACTTATAATGGAAATAGGTGGCACATCGTAAGTACTTAAAATTTCTGTCGCAGTACACAATTCACATTTAGAATCGGCACGCTGCAAAAGCGCATCATCAATAGACATATACAAACCAAATAATGAGAGACTATTTATAAAATCTCAAGGAAGTTAACTTAAGTTAATCTAGCTTTTAGGGCGCCAGATAATTGACTCTAGTGCCCAACCTTGCAAAATATCAGCTGAAGGTGCTTTATTTGATGACGAGTCTTCCGAAGTGCCGTTAAATACATAGAGAATATTTGGATGCTTTGGAGCATAGCAAAGCATTTTGCCTGCTAAGTCTTCAGCACCAGCTTGGCATTGTTCATTTTGACCATAAGAATAAATTTCGTTGTATAAAGTACCTAATGGATGACCAAGACTATTCTTTATAATGTTGTCTTCAACAATAACGGAATAGATACCTTGCTGTGAAGCATCAGGAATAATATTCATTATCGTATTAACGCCTTCGGAAATGCGAATCGCAGGAAAAGGATTACCTTTTTGATAGTTAATCTCTTCGACAACACTGTATTGATTAAAAGCGAGTGTCATTTGATGCATATTAAAAGAAGTAGTCGCATTGATTGGTCCAATGCCATCTGGTGATAAGATGATTGAAGTATCTTGTGGCGGTGGAGTATTTATTGTTTCCTTAGCTTTATCATTATTATCACAACTGCTTAATAGTAATGTTAGAAAACCGAATAAGACTATATTGATTAGCCTGCTCTTTCCTTGCGATAACTTCTTATTTTGCATAATAATCATTCCTTGATTTTCAAAGTATTCTCTCATAAAGCGTTACATAGAACAATCATACTGCAATCAAGTGCTTACTGAAAAAATGCAATGCTTTACATCATTACAAATTGATTTATGTGCATATTTGGCATGGATAAATATGAACTTTTCCTAGAATAACCTTTCTGACTGCTTGCGTAGTTTAAGTTTCATTATTTAAGAATGACATTGCTTAATTTTTGGTCTATGTTTTGTCTAGAAGAAAAGCTATATTGTAAACGATATGTTTGCTAGAATGCGCGCGCTCATGTTTCTAACCCCCTTTTAATAGAAACATGTTTATCAGGAAATAAATATAATGATCTTCAAAAATAGAACTTCATCGTTGTTGTTCATGGTT
>CALISP010000269.1 GCA_938041705.1 uncultured Cocleimonas sp.
ACTTATAACTTCATCTATTACAAAATTTTCTTGTAAATATTGTGCTCCACCACGATGATCAATATCTTCATGAGAAATCATCATCAAATTAATGTGCTTAATCCCTTTCGATTCCAAATAGGGAGCCACAACCAATTTACCTAAATCAAAGGATTCACTAATACGTGTCCCAGTATCGTAGACTAAGTGATAATTCTTAGTATGCAATACAGAGGCATACCCCTGACCTGAATCTAACAATGTATAAGTAAATTCTCCAGTTGAAGGTTTGTCAGTTTGATAGACCGCCGCAGGCAAAAACAGCAATAATCCAAGCCAACGTGCAGGAAAACCTTTGGGAAGAAATAAAACTAATACACCCAAAAAAGCGATAATCAACAAGCTTGAAGGTATTTCAGCTAAGGTAATTTTAGATAAGGCAGAATCACTTAGTAACTCTAAACCTTTAAATAAAACGTCAACAGCATATGCTGCAATTTTTAATAACTGAGTCGACAAGAAAGCCGATAGTGGCATCAATAATAAAGCCAATAAGCTAATAGGCACAATGATTAAAGAAACCCAAGGAATCGCAAACAAATTTGCAATGGGGGAAGTTAATGATGCCGTTCCAAAAAACAACAGGGTTAATGGCAACATCGCTAATGAAAGGAATATTTGTAATTTCACCACCATCCAGCGTGGTTTTGATATTTGTCGTTTAATGAAAAATAAAATCAAGAATACAGCTAAAAATGATAACCAAAAACTTATCGTCATTGCTGCTAATGGATCCCACAATAGAACTAAAACTAAAGCTAGGGATAAGATCGATAAAGAATCATAGTTTCGTCGTGACACTAAGCCCCATAAACCAATTATCACCATCAACAAGGCTCTCTGCGTAGGTAAGGTGAAACCAGCCAGCATTGCATAACAAATTGCAAACAAGGTCCCGACAAAGGCTCCTGCGATGCGTAATGGGATGCGCTCATTTAAACGCGGAAACAATCGCCACAACAACATCATTGGAAAAAACCCAAAACCCGCAATTACTGCAATATGCAAACCTGAAATAGCCACTAAATGGCTTGTTCCAGTAGCTTGCAATAGTTGCCATTGCTTATCATCAAGTTTATCTCTAACCGCTACTAACAGTGCACTTAAGACCGCAGCTGAGAATTTGCTCTCAACTTGTTCTTGAATAGTTTGGTTTATTTTTTGACGCCAATTATCAACAGACCACAATACTTCAGGCGTGATCGATTGATTCAACTTACGGTTTTCAATTATCTCAACTTGTTTAGATTGCCTTACATAACCGGTAGCAATAATTCTTTGAGTAAAAAGCCATTTTTCATAATCAAAACCACCCGGATTCATAAACCCAGAGGGGCGTTTTAATTTAACCTTTAAATGCCAAAGCTCCCCTGCTTGAATTTCTTCTACTTTCTGAAACCAACCCAGTCTAACAATCCCTTTTAAACTAAGTTCTTTTTTTGTGCTCTCAATAGATGAACCCTGTTCAACAAATTCAGCATTATGAATATCAAATAAAAACCGAACACCATCGGTCCTAACCGTAGGAATATCTAAAATTTTACCTGTTATGAATAACTCTTTACCTTCAGCTTCAGTCGAAATTTTATGGTTCAATAAACTATTAGCCTGATAACTCGCCAGTAATAGACCTAAAAGAAACGCTGTAAATGATATAAGCAAACGATCAATATTTTTTGATCTGTTCTTGATAAACCTAAAGGTTATAGCACCAATAATTATTACCAGACACATCAGAATGAATATCACTCGCAGAGACGGTATTTCGTCCAGCCATTGAATAAACAATGTTCCAAAAAGAAGTAATAGGGAGAAAAGCCGCATAGTAATTTTTATGATTATAGTGATCTAATCTTAACGGATTTTGACTTAAATTATAATTAAGACACCCCCCTACTTTTACCAATAGTTTGTCTTTGCTATAAATACACACATCGAGTTTTTTCAATGCCAATATTTATAAAATATAGCAAACATAAACTGCATCTAAATGATTCATTATTACGTATGAATGTTTGTTATTAATGCGTAGTGATATGCATTTAATAATAAACACCTGTAATACAGAATCATGGAGTATCGCTTGAATCAGTCAAAGTTCTCAAATACGCGTCGTAAAATAATTAAAGCATCTGCCGCATCGCTCATACTTCCAACGGCTAGTTTTGCAACTGGAGAAGCAGGACAACAACATAAATATGGCATTCTCGGGCAGAAAGCACCAGAACTTGAAGTTCCTACTTGGATTGATGGAAAAGGTAAGCCAACAAGTTTTAAACTGGCTGATCACAAGGGTAAATTTGTATACATGAAACTCTGGCAATATTGGTGTCCAGGTTGTCATTCTCATGGTCTGCCAAGCCTAGTAAAAATTAAAAATGCTTTTAAGGATAATCCTCATTTCACCGCTCTTTCTATTCAAACAGTATTTGAAGGAGAATACATAAATACCAAAAGTAAAATGGATAATATCCAAAAACGCTACGAGTTATATGACATAGTAATGGGTCATGAAACTGGTGGAGATGATCAACATGGACGCCCACCTACAATGATCAACTACCGCACGGGTGGAACCCCTTGGGGCGTGATGATAGATCCAAATGGAAAGGTCATCTTCAATGATTTTAGTATCAATGCAGAGGCGGCGATTGATTATTTAAAGAAAGAAATAGATAAAATGTCATAGATAGACCCCCCCTACTTTTATGGTGTTTTAGTACCCAGTTGAAATACCTTTTTGAGTATTTTAACTAAACAATATTTTCCAGAGCATCTGCCAACTCAGGATATATAAACTTATAACCTGCTTGAGTTAGTTTGTCTGGCACAACTCGCTGACCTGCTAACAATAGTTCTTCACCCATTTGTCCAAACAGAAGTTTCACAATAAAGGCTGGCATGGTAAATAATGCAGGTCGTTTTAGTGCTTTGCCCAAGGTTTTAGAAAATTGTTTATTAATTACTGGATTTGGTGCGGTTCCATTGATGGCACCTTGAATAGACTCATTATCAATCGCAAAACGAATCATGCTGACAATGTCATCTATATGAATCCATGACATCCATTGTTTGCCACTGCCAATTGGGCCGCCTAAAGCCATTTTAAACGGTGGTAACATTTTAGCTAAGGCACCTCCGTTTTTACCGAGTACTATTCCTGTGCGTAGGTAACAAGTACGAATGCCTAATGCTTCAATCGCTTTGGCTTCTGCTTCCCATTGCTGGCATAACTGGCTAGAAAAGCTCTCATCAGAGCTACCTTTTTCTGTAATTTGTTCATCGGTTTCGCGCAAACCGTAATAGCCAAGCGCTGAGCCACTGATAAATACATCGGGTTTTACGAGTACGTCTTCTAGGTATTCATGCAGGGCTTTGGTGATGTCGATTCGACTGTCGATGAGTTGTTGTTTAATTTCATCATTCCAACGCTTGTCTGCAATGTCTTGACCGGCTAGATTAATTACGACATCGAAAGATTGTTCTGGCTTGATGTTATCCAATGAGCTGATCGTATGTACTTTTGTTTTGCTTTGATAATCTTCGCGCACAGTGGCTGTAACTGCCTCGAAATGCTGTGCCGTTTTGACTTCATTACGTGTAAGAACGGTAACATCGTGATTATCGAGTAACAATGCTTTGATAAAGGCGGTTCCGATAAAGCCAGAACCACCTGTAATTAAATAACGCTGCTGATACATATCAAAACCTATACTACTTTTAATAGATTAAGTATGGAGCAAGCAATGTGAAATTGCTGTTAAATATGCTTATTAATCAGATCAATATTTATCACTCTAACTCGGAGCTAATCACTGGATTATTTTCCAAAGTTCGGTGGACTGGACATCTATCAGCAATTTCTACGAAACGATGTTGTTGCTCGTCAGTGAGATCGCCTTTAAAACTTATATAGCGCGTAATACGTTCTTCTTTTTCAAGGCGTTCATACACTAGGCGCACATTAATATCATCAACTGGCCATTTCTTTCGGTTGGCATACATACGCAATGTCATAGAGGTACAAGAACCAATACTCATTAGTAATAAATTGTACGGCGATGGACCAAGATTTTCTCCGCCATAGTTAATGGGTTCATCACTAATCACATCGTGATCTTTAGTGTATAAACCACGTAAGAATTTTTTATCTAATTCAGTGACTACAACTTCACTTCCATTAACTATTGGACGTACATTTGCAACTTTTCTATTGGGTTGTTCTGCATTCGACTCTTTCATACCAATGTATCGCTCAGCCCATGCTGCTAGGGTTGCACCTACATATTCAGAATCATCTCGATTACTTAACAAATGATCTGCATTATCTAAAGAAATAAAACTTTTAGGGTGTTTTGCTGAGGTATATATTTTTGCGGCTTCATCAACCGAAACTATATTATCGATAGGAGAATGGAAGATCAGTAAAGGACGACGCAAATTACCAATATGTTTCGATGATGTATTTTCATTTAAATCATCGAGTAATTGCTTTTTAATATTAAATTCACGCAGACCAATACGAACGCGAGCCTCCCCTTTTGCTTCTAACTCTGGAACCGCTCTCATAAATAGATGCTGAACATGATCAGCCGTTGCAGGTGAACCTATAGTGGCAATTGCTTTTACCTTAGGTAAATGATGTGCCGCACTTAATACTGCTGCACCTCCTAAACTATGCCCTATCAATAAACTAGGCGCTTGATATTGGTTTTCCAACATTTTTGCGGCAGCGATTAAATCATCTACATTAGAAGAAAAATTTGTATTGGCAAAATCACCATCACTATTCCCAAGACCTGTAAAATCAAAACGAAACACAGCAATGCCTTTTGCAGATAGAGATCGACTAATACGAGATGCAGCTGCCACATCTTTACTGCAAGTAAAACAATGAGCAAATATTGCATATTGTGTCACTTTTGAACTGGTATCAGGAGTTTCTAATAAACCAGCTAAGGTTTCACCTTGATTATTATTAAATTCAACTTTAGTACGTGCCATGATTAATCCTTTAATTCCTGATTACTAATGATAGTAACATTTAAGTAATTTTATACGTTGGGATTATATAAATAGAGGCACGCATGAATATATTTTTATTTTGAATATACTTATGCTTATTACTAATTAATTATTTAGTTTTAACAAAATCACTAATTAAAGAAATGCTATACTTTTTGAGAAGAATTTAATCAATATGGATATTTGATGCGTATTTCATGGTTTATCATAGTCTTAGTCGTATTATTTACTCTAGAGCTTCTGGGTCCTGTTCGGGAATATGTAATTTTGCCCTTCACCGGATTAATCGCTTCAGTAAGCGCATGGGTAACTCAATTATTTGATCCATCAGTTCAATCACATGGCATCATTTTACAGAATGTTACTAATGGAACAGCAGTATCTATTCAACCGGGCTGTAATGGTGTTGAAGCAATGATTTGCTTGACTGCTGCTATTGTCGCTTTCCCTGCAAGCTGGAAACACAAGTTATATGGTTTACTGTTTGGTTTCTTTGCTATTCAGGCACTTAACATTGTTAGAATTATTAGCCTGTTTTATTTATTACAATGGGATAAGGACTGGTTTGAGTGGGCCCATTTATATTTATGGCAAGCTTTGATTATTCTAGATGCTTTGATTGTATTCATTATCTGGGTAAGAATGCTTCCAGAA
>CALISP010000270.1 GCA_938041705.1 uncultured Cocleimonas sp.
GATCATTCAACATGATGACTGGAAGACTGTCGACAGCCCAAGAAGAAAGCGCGGCAAGTCAACGCCAAGTTCAACGCCAGCATGACTATTTAACAACCGTCCTTGGCAGTCTGACATCAGGAGTTATTACACTAGATAATAATTTTGCAGTACGACGAATAAACACTGCTGCGGAAAAATTATTCGATATTCGCCTACAAGACTTTAAAGGTAAATCTTTAAAGAAAGTGGCAAGCCAAACAGAAGGTCTATTACCGTTTTATGGTGCGGTGATGCCTTATTTATTAAAATCAGCAAAAAGCGAATATGAAGCTGACAAGGATTGGCAAATTGAAATCTCTCTTATTCTTGAACATGTAAAACATAATTTAGTATGCCGTGGATTGGTCTTGCCAGAGTTGATAGATGGTGAATTGGGTTATGTGCTCGTCATAGATGATATTAGCGAAATGATACAAGCAGAGCATGATGCCGCATGGGGTGAAGTGGCTAGACGTTTAGCTCATGAAATTAAAAACCCTTTAACACCTATTCGCTTGTCAGCTGAAAGATTACAGCACAGATTAAAACCTAAGTTAGACAAAGATGATGCAGAACTACTTCGGCGCATGAGCAATACCATCGTGCATCAAGTAGATAGCATGAAGACTATGGTTGATGCCTTTAGTGAATACGCTAGAACACCAGAGTTATCACTCCGCAACATCAATATCAATGGCTTAATTAGAGAAGTTGTTGAGTTATATAGAATTAACCAATCAAATGCAGAAATCATTCTAGATCTAGATGGTTCACCTATACTCCATATAGATGGAGATCGTATTAGGCAATTGATGGTGAATTTAATAAAGAATGCCTTAGATGCGATGCATGAGGATAATATTGGTGAAAATATCGAAGATGATCCTAACAATTCATCAAAACTAACGATTTGCAGTATCATTGAATCAACCTCAGAAGGTAATAAACAATATAAACTAACTCTCTGCGATAATGGCCCAGGAATAGATGAAGAGTTACTGCCAAATTTATTTGAACCCTATAAAACAACTAAAACACAAGGTGGTGGTTTAGGCTTAGCCATAGTTAAAAGAATTGTAGAGGAACATGATGGCCGTGTAATTGCAAAAAATAATAATGATCAAGGAGCAAGTATTCATGTGTATTTACCTTATGAATAATACTTTGAGTTGCTCCATTAATAAAATCGTGAACAGATGTAAAGAAGAGGTAACGCATGACAGCTAAATATATTCTTATCGTAGATGATGAGCCAGATATTAGACAATTAGTTAGCGAAATCTTAGAAGATGAAGGTTATGAAGTCGTTACTGCTGAAAATGCAGAAGAAGCCAAAGAGTTACGACGTAAAAGACGTCCTGACCTAATCTTGTTAGATATTTGGATGCCAGGTCAGGACGGCATTTCATTATTAAAAGACTGGCAAGAGAGTGGCTCTTTAAGCTGTCCTGTAGTAATGATGTCTGGACATGGCACCATTGAAACAGCCGTTGAAGCTACACGTTTGGGCGCTCACGATTTTATAGAAAAACCTTTATCAATGGCAAAGATGTTGCTCTGTATTGATAATGCCATGAAAGCTGATCAACTCGCACAAGAAAATAAAGAGCTACGAGAGCAGATTATTACACCACAATATCCAGTGGGAAGTAGCGAAGTAATGCAAACACTTCGCGAGCAAGCTCAACGCATAGCAACACATAACAGCACAGTAATAATCTATGGTGAAACTGGCGTAGGAAAAGAGGTTTTCGCCCGATTTATTCACGCAAGTAGCACGAATAAAGAAAGTTCTTTTATCAAGGCAACACTGTCTTCTATTCAAGATAATATACTTTGCAAAGAGCTTTTTGGCTGGGAAGATGGAGAGAATGTTCATTATGGTTTATTGGATAAAGCAAGAGATGGAACATTGTATTTATCTGATATTTCTAAACTCAATAAAGAAGCTCAAGTTAGCCTACTAGGTGCCTTAAGAGATGGTTTTTATACTCGTGTAGATAGCAATGAAAAGATCAACTTAAAGCTCAAGCTAATAGTTTCATCCCAACATGATTTACATGATGATGTTGAAGCAGGTCTATTCGATAAAGATTTATACCAAGAATTAAATATAGTACCGCTAATGATTCCTAGTTTACGAGATCATCCTGAGGATGTTCCAGAACTACTTATTTATTTTGTGGATCAGCAAATAGAACATGAAGCGCTACCTTATCGACATTTCTCAGTCCCGGCTCAAAACTTTTTACGTAATCATCAGTGGTTAGGCAATATTCGAGAATTGAGCAATATTGTACAGCGTCTACTAATTCTGGGAACTGATGCTGAAATTACTCAAGAAGAAGTTGAAGATGCACTCGGTACAGAAGTACCTATTTTTGCTCAGTCTATTATACAAGATTCACAAGATTTATTTGATCTACCTCTGCGTCAAGCTAGAGAGCAGTTTGAGCATGACTACTTAGACTATCAATTAAAACAAGTGGAAGGTAATGTCAGTAAATTAGCAGAATTGGTGCAAATGGAACGTACTCACTTATACCGTAAAATGCGATCACTGAAAATTGATCCAAAACAATACGGAAAATAATCGATGATTTTCACCACATATACCATGATACCTACCTCAGGATGTTCTGATGAATATAAAATAGGATTTGAGCTTTGAATATTGTCATTTTAGGTGCAGGTCAAGTCGGAAGCTCTTTGGCAAGAAATCTAGCAATTGAAGACAATGACATAACGATCATTGATACCAATGTAGCTGCTTTACGAGAACTTCGAGAAAAACTAGACGTGAATACACGTGTAGGTGAAGCATCACATCCAAATGTCTTAGAAGATGCAAATGTTAATGATGCTGATATGTTGATAGCAGTTACTAACAGTGACGAAATCAATATGATGGCTTGCCAAATTGCCTACTGCCTTTTCCGGACGCCAACTAGAATCGCCCGAGTTCGAGCATCTGGTTATTTAGAACATCCTGAGTTGTTTAGTCCAGATTTGATTCCTGTTGATGTTTTAATCAGCCCTGAAGAATTAATTACAAATTATATTTATCGCCTTATTTCAAATCCAGGAACGACTCAAGTATTAGACTTTGCTAATGGAAAAGTTCGTTTGGTAGCAGTAAAGGCTTATCACGAAGGTCCATTGGTGGGTCATGAGTTAAAAGACATAAATGAACATTTACCTGAAGTAAAAGTAAGAGTTGCCGCGATTTTTAGAAATGGCAAGTCAATCAAACCAACCGGTAATACAATCATTGAAGCAAATGATGAATTATTTGTTATTGCCAGTGCACAACACATCCGTGCAGTGGTAAGTGAGCTTAGAAGTGTAGATCGTCCTTATAAGCGTATAATGATCGCTGGTGGTGGTAATGTTGGAAAACGATTAGCGAAAGCCCTGGAAGAAGGCCGTTATCAAGTAAAGATTATAGAAAGATCACCTGAAGTTGCTAAAGACCTCGCAGAAACCTTGAATAAAACCATAGTATTAGAAGGCGATGCCGCCGACGAAGCCTTACTTATTGAAGAAAGCATCGAAGATATTGATATTTTTTGCGCACTAACCAACGATGACGAGGCAAATATACTTTCTGCCATGCTGGCAAAGCGCTTAGGCGCACGAAAAGTCATGTCACTCGTAAATCGCACGGGTTATGTGGATTTGGTCGAAAATGCCAACATTGATCATGCAGTTTCTCCACAGCAAATTACCATTGGTGCCTTACTAACACACGTTAGAAGTGGAGATATTGTTTCGGTACATTCTCTTCGTAAAGGCGCTGCTGAAGTCATTGAAGTTATAGCTCACGGTGATGCAGGAAACTCTCGTGTTGTAGGAAAAACTCGAGATGAGTTGAAACTACCTCCAGGTGTGGCTATTGGTGCGATTGTAAGAGATGATGAAGTAATCATGCCTCATAATGATATGGTTATCGAAGATAATGACCATGTTATTCTTTTCCTCGCTGACAAACGATATATTCCTGCCGTAGAGAAAATGTTCCAAGTTGGCTTGAGCCATATTTAGCAGACTAATTCTTATTATGAAAATCTCCATATATGAAGTTCATCAACTCATGAAAACTCTCTTTTAAATAGATACTGTATGCAATTTTACGTTATTCAACGCATCCTTGGCTTACTGATGGTGATGTTCAGTTTCACCATGCTTCCGCCTGTTTTAGTTGGCTGGATTTATGATGACTTGTCACTAACACCCTTCATCAAAGGCTTTTTACTAATTTTGATAGTTGGAGCAGTACTCTGGTTTCCCGTGCGACATCGAAAGCGTGAACTAAGATTACGAGAAGGTTTCTTGGTCGTCGTATTGTTTTGGACTGTGTTAGGAGTTTCTGGTTCTGCTCCTTTACTGTTTTCAGAAGAACTACAAATTTCGTTTGTAGATGCAGTATTTGAATCTGTTTCAGCCCTTACCACAACAGGCGCAACAGTCATTACTGGTTTAGATGATCTTCCTAAGTCTATTTTATTTTATCGACAATTTTTACAATGGCTTGGTGGTATGGGCATCATTGTATTAGCAGTTGCTATCTTGCCAATGCTTGGTATTGGTGGAATACAGCTATATCGTGCTGAATCCCCAGGACCTGTAAAAGACTCAAAATTAACACCTCGTATAAAAGGAACAGCTAAGCTACTTTGGATTATCTACTTAACCTTTACGATTGCTTGCGCCATTGCCTATTACCTAGCAGGTATGAACGCATTTGACGCTATCAGCCATAGTTTCTCAACTGTAGCGATTGGTGGGTTCTCTACTTATGATGCCAGCATAGGTCACTTCAACAGCCATACGATTGAGCTTGTTGCTGTGGTATTCATGTTGTTGTCGGCAGCTAACTTTAGTTTACATTTTATTGCCTGGCGCAATATGAGTATGAAGGTATATCAAAAAGATTCTGAGTTTCGTTTATA
>CALISP010000271.1 GCA_938041705.1 uncultured Cocleimonas sp.
AGCAGAGCCAACTCCAACAGAGCCAACTCCAGCAGAGCCAACTCCAACAGAGCCAACTCCAACAGAGCCAACTCCAGCAGAGCCAACTCCAGCAGAGCCAACTCCAGAAGATACAGTACCGCCAGTAATTACATTAACGGGCAATCCTGAAATCGTATTGCAAGTAGGTCAAGAATTTGTAGACCCTGGTTTTTCAGCTAGTGATGATCGTGATGGAACAACAGTGGTTACTATTACAGGGCTTGATCTAGTAGATATTAGTAAACCTGGTGAATATGTAATTACTTATACTACGGTAGATGCGGCAGGCAATACGACTACTGAGCAAAGAACTATTGTTGTTGCTAATGATTCAGGTCAAGGTCCAACTAATAACAGCGGAGGTGGTGGATCGTTTGGTTATTTACTAATGCCGTTGATGATTCTTCTGGGTTTACGACGTCCAAAGCCATTAAGAGTTAAATCAAATAAATCATAATTAATAAAAAAGAATCTAAAAGTAGGGGGATGTCTTTTAATAAAGCATCCCCCTATGTTTTTTCTGTTTTGATTAATCATTACTGAATCAAATCAGTAATGATTATGTCTATTCTGTAAGTAAATATTTTTCTCTATCTAATAAGTACCATGTTCACGGGTAGATAAGAATTCAATTTCAGGCCACTTCTCAGTTGCCATCATTAAATTCACACGTGTCGGCGCGATATAAACTAACTCACCTGCATGGTCATAAGACAGGTTTGCTTCAGATTTGATTTTAAATTGAGCGAGCATCACGTCATCATCGCAATGTATCCAGCGTGCAGTCTGAACTGCTACACCTTCAAACTGGCAATCAACTTTGTACTCATCTTTTAAGCGTTGTGCAACAACATCAAATTGAAGAATGCCGACCGCTCCAAGTATCAAATCATTATTCTTGAAAGGACGAAACAACTGAGTTGCTCCTTCTTCACATAACTGGTCTAAACCTTTTTGTAGCTGCTTCATCTTTAGTGGGTCTTTCAGTTGAGCACGACGAAACAATTCAGGTGCAAAACTTGGTATACCTGTAAAGAATAAGTTTTCTCCTTCTGAGAAAGTATCACCAATACGAATCGTACCGTGATTATGAATACCTATAATATCACCAGGATAAGCCGCATCAACATGACCGCGGTCAGCGGCCAAGAAAGTCAATGCATCTGGAATTTTCACTTCTTTTTTTAGACGCACATGATTTAGTTTCATGCCTTTCTTAAAACTTCCAGAACACACACGCATAAATGCAATACGGTCACGATGCTGCGGATCCATATTGGCTTGAATTTTAAAAATGAACCCACTGAATTTTTCTTCTGAAGGCAGTACTTCACGTTCAGTTGTCATGCGTGGTTGTGGTGCTGGTGCGTGCGTCACAAAGTCTTGCAATAACTCGGCGACTCCGAAGTTATTAGTAGCCGATCCAAAAAATACAGGAGTCAGTTTGCCAGCCAGATAAGCCTCTTTATCAAAAGCGTTACTGGCACCTTGAACTAGTTCAATTTCTTCACGAAGCTCTTCTGCCTGAGTGCCTAATAATTCATCTAAGCGAGGGTTATCAATACCCTGAATAACCTCACCTTCAAGAATTTTGCCGTCATGATTTGGGTCGTATAAATGCACCGCATCATTATGTATATGATAAACACCCTTCAAGCGTTTACCCATACCTATTGGCCAAGTAACCGGAGCACACTTTATTTTAAGTACGCTTTCGACTTCATCTAATAGATCAATCGGGTCACGACCTTCACGGTCAAGCTTGTTGATGAAGGTCATTATTGGCGTATCACGTAAACGACAAACATCCATCAGTTTGATAGTTCTCGCCTCAACACCTTTAGCTACATCAATTACCATTAACGCTGAATCTACAGCAGTTAGCGTTCGGTATGTATCTTCCGAGAAATCCTCGTGACCTGGTGTATCCAAGAGATTGATTATTGGATCGGGATCACTGGGGTGTTTTTTATTCAACTTATAAGGAAACTGCATCACAGATGATGTAACCGAAATACCACGCTCTTTTTCCATCGTCATCCAATCAGATGTCGCATGACGTGCAGCCTTTCTACCCTTTACTGACCCTGCTAACTGAATAGCACCTCCGAATAATAATAGCTTTTCGGTAATAGTTGTTTTACCTGCATCGGGATGCGAAATAATTGCAAAGGTACGTCTTAATGACGTTTCTAAAGCATGTTTCGACTTGCTTACTGGTGTAGTGTCTGTTGCCATTATGTAATGTTATCTTATGCTTCAAGAGTGTTAGGTAGCCCAATAATCAATGCTTCAAGCAAGGCTTTTTGCGCATGTAATCTGTTTTCTGCTTCTTCCCAGACCACGCTTTGTGGTCCATCAATAACAGCAGTACTGACTTCTTCTTCGCGATGCGCTGGTAAACAATGCATGAAGATAGCATTGTCATCAGCTTTCGCCATTACTGCAGAATTCACCATAAAGTCTTTAAACGATTTCTCACGAGTCTTTTGCTCTTCTTCTTGGCCCATGCTCGCCCACACATCGGTAGTAATAAGGTTCGAGCCATCAACGGCATCGTCAATATTATTGAATAGAGTAACGTTATCACCGAGCTCTTCAAGTAACTCTGCATTTGGTTCATAACCCTTAGGTGAAGCAATGTTCAGATGGAAGTTAAACTGGCGTGCAGCATTCATCCATGAGTGACACATATTATTACCATCACCGACATACGTCGCTGTCTTACCTGAAATACTTCCACGGTGCTCTACGTAAGTCATCATGTCTGCTAGTAGTTGACAAGGATGATAATCATCAGTCAACGCATTTATAACAGGAACGCTAGAGTATTCTGCAAATTTTTCAACAATGTCATGTCCGAACGTCCGAATCATCACGATATCAACCATACTTGATATAACGCGTGCACTATCTTCAATTGGCTCACCACGGCCTAATTGAGTATCACGAGAAGATAGGAACATACTGTGCCCACCTAATTGATTCATTCCAGATTCAAACGAAACACGAGTACGAGTAGACGACTTATCAAAAACCATCGCCAAACTCATATTTCTAAGAGGCTCATATACTTCAAAGCTCTTCCAATGTTTTTTCATCTCAATAGCGCGCGCAATTAACTGCGTTAGTTCTTCAGGAGTGAAATCCATTAATGTTAGAAAATGTCTAGGCTCTTTATTAGCTTGTATCTTAGCTTTTTTTCTAGCTTCTTCATTAGAAAAGGACATAGTGTCTACCTTCTGTTTTATTCTATAACTAGCTTTAGCTAATTATTTAGTAATTTATTAGTTTGAAGTTTCTTAGTCCGAAACTTCTTATCTCGAAAGAAAGTCTTTAGTGATATTCCCGATGATTTTTACAATTTCATCCGCTTGATCCTTATTGATAATAATCGGTGGTAATAGTCGGATTACTTTACCTGCAGTCACATTGATTAATAACTTATTATCTAATGCTGCTTTGACCAGTTCGCCACAATCTTTGTCTAACTCGATACCAATCATTAGACCAAGTCCGCGAATATGTTTAACACCATCAACGTCAGCAAATTCTTTTTCGAATTGCTCTAACAAATACTCACCCATGTTTTTTGCGTTTTCGAGAAGATTATTTTTTTCAATAATGTCCAATACTTCTAACGCAACACGCGTTACCAGTGGATTACCTCCAAAAGTAGAACCATGAGTACCTGGCGATAAAATATCAGATGCCTTACCAGCCGCCAAACATGCTCCAATAGGAACACCATTGCCTAAAGCCTTAGCGATAGACATAACATCAGGAGTAATTTTCTTGTGTTTGAAGGCAAACCATTCGCCGGTTCTACCAATGCCTGTCTGGACTTCATCAAGCATCATCAGCCAATCATTATCATCACAAAGATCACGAATTTTACATAGGTAACACATATCCGGCACGATAATGCCGCCTTCACCTTGTACTGGCTCAACTAGAATTGCAGCAATATCTGAACTGTTTTTAGCGATATTTTCGATTGCTTCAATATCGTTATAAGCAACACGCACAAAGCCTTCGACTAAAGGTGAAAAACCTGCTTGAACTTTGCGACTACCCGTTGCTGATAATGTAGCTAAAGTACGACCATGAAAACTGCCTGACATCACAATAATTTTAGGGCGTTCGATACCTTTCTTCTTACCGTACAAACGCGCTAATTTAATCGCTGCTTCATTCGCCTCAGCGCCTGAGTTTCCAAAGAATACTTTGTCCATTCCAGATAATTCACATAGCTTCTCGCCTAATTCAGCTTGATGTGGAATACCATAAACATTAGATGTATGAATCAAAGTTCGAGCTTGATCAGCTATCGCCTCTGCAATTTGTGGATTCGCATGACCCACACTACACACAGCGATACCTGCCAATGCATCCAAGTATTGATCGCCATTTGTATCAAAAAGATAAGCACCTTCACCGCGTTCAAATGAAACCGGTAACCGTGCATAAGTTGACATTAATGAATCTGACATCACACCATCCTCTTATTACTTATTTAACAGTTTTTATTTTTTAATAAAAAGTGCTAAATAAGAAACGAAAAAAGGCGACTTATTAGTCACCATTTTGCAGAAAAACGAGCAATACTGCGCCCTTTTCCTTATTTTGTCAATTTATTGGATTGTTAGTGTTTTAGATATTGTGAAGCCTGTTTTCGAGAAGATGATTATTTTTAACAGGCATAAAAAAGCCGACTTTAAAAAGCCGGCTTTTCTTGAGATTTAAAAGGTCAACTTAACTCATGTTTGAGTTAACGAAATCCCAATTTACTAAGTTCCAGAAATCAGCAACGTATGCAGGGCGTGCGTTACGCTTATCAACGTAATATGCATGCTCCCAAACATCAATAGTCAATAATGGTGTTTGACCTTCTGTTAAAGGGCAACCAGCAGCAGTTGTGTTTACAATCTCAACTGATCCATCACTGTTCTGTACTAGCCAAGTCCAACCAGAACCAAAGTTACCTACTGCAGATGCAGAAAACTTCTCTTTG
>CALISP010000272.1 GCA_938041705.1 uncultured Cocleimonas sp.
CGTTTGGCGGTGTTGATTTGACTGGAGTAGATCAGTTGAAGTTTGATGGTAATGGAACGATCTTCCTAGATAACATTTATTTCTCTTCATCAACTGCTACTCCACCAGCAACAGAGCCAACGACAGCAGCACCTGCTCCGACAGAAGCTGCCGCTGATGTAATGTCAATCTTCAGTAATGTTTATGGTAACGCAGCTGGTATTGATACTAACCCTAACTGGGGTCAGGGAACGGTAAGTACTGTAGTAACAATTGCTGGTGATGAGACGCTTAAGTATGCGGGCCTGAATTACCAGGGCACATTGTACTCAGCTCTAGATGTGTCAGGAATGGATACGTTCCATTTTGATTACTGGACAGCAGATTCGACAGGGTTTAATGCTTTTGTAATAAAAGCAGGTGGTCCTGAAGCAGCGTATCCTGTAACACCTGTAATAGGTAGCTGGCAGAGTGTTGAGGTTCCATTGACAGCGTTTGGCGGTGTTGATTTGACTGGAGTAGATCAGTTGAAGTTTGATGGTAATGGAACGATCTTCCTAGATAACATCTACTTCTCTAATTCAGGTGTTACACCACCTCCGCCAGCACCAGCAGGTGAGCTTGCTGTGAATGGTGATTTGGAAACTGGAGACCTTAGTGGATGGGCGTTGTACAATAATCTTCCAACAATAACGACTGATAGTGCTAGTGGAACCTATGCTGCAAATCTTGTTGCTGGAGAAGCACAGTTATCAGTACTTAAGCAAGAACGTATTGCTAGTGGAACAGTAGTGACTGGACAGACCTTGAATATTTCTTTCAAAATGAAAGGCACTGCAGGTGCTGGTGGAGTCATGAATCCTAAATTAGTTTTAGAGGATGATGTGAATGGAGCTACTGGTATTGTCCTTGAGACTATAGCTGTTCCTACAGCTGGCTATACGACTTATACATACAGTCAGGCCGTATCAGGAGCTGTTGCTAATGGAATATCATTAGAGTTTGCCGCTGCCTGTGGTGCTGTTGCAGGTTGTAACATAAACGTATTTATTGATGATGTGACAATCACTATTCAATAACTATTCAATAACTAAACATAGTTATAGTCATGAAAATATTTGGCGGTCTGTAGTAAAATTACTACCTACCGCCATTTTTTTATTTCACAGAAATGGACTTTTATTTAACCATCTTATAATTATAGTAATTACTAATAGCTGATACTTTTTAAAGTATATAAAGCAGCTTAATATGGTTCAAAAAGTGTGTGGGTGTCTTTATCAAGCTCTTTATTTGATAAGACTGATTGCTCTATCGTTCCATAATTCTCGAACCTGAATTTCAAAGCCAAATTAAAAAAACATACCAAAAGGAGATTGTTATGTCTGTAAAAAACTCGGATGATAATAAAAGTGTTTCAATGTCTCGATCAATGAAGCCAGATGAACTGGCAGCTACTAAACATTATGAAACTGCTCCTGAAGATAAAATTTCATTCTCTCATAAAGTTATTTATGGCTTAGGTGCATTCGTAAACAATCTTCTAGCAGCCGCTATTGGTGGCATGCTCATTATTTTTAATCTAACTCTAGGCATGAACCCAGTTTTAGTCGGTTTATTAGGCTCTTTGCCCCGATTAATGGATGCACTAACAGATCCTCTAATGGGTTATATTTCCGATAATACGCATTCTCGATGGGGTCGAAGAAGACCGTATATATTTGTTGGTGCGATAATTTCTGGTGTGGTCTTTGCCTTGCTGTGGCAATTGCCTCGAGGTATGTCTGAAAACTATTATTTTTGGTTTTTCTTAATCGGTTCATTGGTTTTTTATCTGGGTTATACGATATTTGCTACCCCTTGGGTTGCGTTGGGTTATGAATTAACGCCAGATTACCATGAGCGTACTCGCCTAATGGGAGTGCAAAATACCATGGGCCAATTGGCTTATGTTGTGTCTCCGTGGTTTCTTGCGATTATGCAGGCATCAATGTTTACCGATACTTTAGAAGGTGCAGCTTATTTAGCGGTCGCTATTGGTGGATTGACTATTCTGGTAGGGATAATGCCTGCGATATTTTTACGAGAACGATTTGCACACCCTGAATTAACACCTGAGCAATTAATCGCTAAACAACAGGCAATGAATAATAAAGTTTCGATGTGGGTCTTGATGAAGAAAAACACAAAGGAATTCTTTAAAGGTTTTGTCATGACATTAAAGGTGAAGCCCTTTTTATTGTTATGTGCTGCGACTTTCTTAGTGTTTAACGGTTTTATTCTGATTGCTGGTTTGGGGTTTTACGTGATTGCTTATTATGTGTTTGGTGGCAATACAGAGCTTGCTGCAGAATATGCTGGCTGGGCAGGAACGGTAGGAGCTATCTCAACCTTTATTATTATTGCTCTAGTGACTTGGATGTCGACCAAGTTTGGTAAACGTCGCACTTTCTTTTTTGCGATGGGTATGTCAATCATTGGTTATCTATTGAAGTGGGTTTGCTATAACCCAGAGTATCCATGGTTAGTATTAGTTCCAGCGCCGTTTATATCATTCGGCTTAGGTGGATTGTTTACCTTAATGGGTTCAATGGTTGCTGATGTCTGTGATTTAGATGAACTTAATAGTCATGAAAGAAGAGAAGGAATGTTTGGTTCAATTTTCTGGTGGGTAGTTAAATTAGGAATGGCTGTAGCTTTAGCTTTAAGTGGTTATGTTCTTAATGCGACAGGGTTTGATGTGGCACTTAAGGGTGATCAAAGTGAACAAACTCTATTCTTGTTACGTATATTTGATATAGGTATCCCTGTTGTTGCTACTCTTTTGGCGATATGGGCTATTTATAAGTTTCCTATTACTGAAGACCGAGCACATGAAATTAGACAGGAACTTGAAGCTCGCCGCGGAAAAGCTGTTGCTGAGTAAAAGAGAGTTAATATGCCTTATCTAGAGATTCCTATGACTTCAAAAAATTATAATTTAACTAGCTCTTCGACGGTGTATGTCACTTCTGAAAATGGCGATAAGATTTCTTTAAGAAAAAATGTCACCTTTAAGTCTGGCGGCTCAAATGGCAATGTAATAAAGATCTACCCTGATCAATTAAAACAAACCATGGATGGTATTGGTACATCTTTTACTGAATCATCAGCGTTTGTATTGGCGCATCTTGAACCACAAAAGCGTTCTGAAGTGATGCATCAAATATTCTCTGAAGAAGGCGCTAACTTTTCTCTAACGAGAACTCATATTGCCTCTTGCGATTTTTGTGTTGAGGGCAAATATTCATATGCGGAAGTAAAAGATGATACAAATTTATCGCATTTTGATATTGGCCCAGATCATGATGGGTTTAGTATTAAAAAGTATCCTGGGATTGAGGATGAAAACTTTGATTTGCTTCCGATGATTTTAGAAGCTCAAGAAATTAAAAATAATCAAGCAAGTTCTGATCTCCATATAATTGCATCTGCTTGGACTGCGCCTCCATGGATGAAGGATATTGAAGGTTGGTATGAAAGAGGAGACAAGAGCAATAACTATAATGGAACAGGTGGAGTGCTTAAGCCTAAATACGAAGAGACATTTGCAAACTATATCATTAAATATATTGAAGCTTATAAGCAGAAGGGCGTAAAGCTATGGGGTGTTACTCCTGTAAATGAACCTCTTGGTAATAATGGCCAGTGGGAAAGTATGCATTTCTCTCCAGAATCGCAGAGTGATTTTATTAAGAACCATTTGGGACCTAAGCTTCATGAAAGTGGAAATAAAGATTTACAGTTATTGATGTTTGATCATGCCAGAGATCAGTTAGAGCAGTGGGCTGATGTTATTTACAATGATGTTGAAGCTAGTAAATATGTTGATGGTGCTGCTGTGCATTGGTATGAAAGTACATTTAAGGTGTATGAAGATGTTTTCGATAGCGTTCATGATAAATACCCCGAATACTCCATTATCCATACTGAAGGGTGTATTGATGATTTAGGTAAAGATGCACCTGAAGGTGTATCTGATCCAGAAGGGTTTAAGGAAAAAAACTGGTTTAAGAATGACAGTTTTTGGTGGAACGACAATGCCACCGATTGGGGTTATACAGTTCCTTGGGCAGGCGTAAAGACAGAAGATCATCCAATTTATTCACCTGTGCATCGTTATGCACGAAATATTATTGTAAGTATCAATCACTGGTTATCTGGTTGGATAGATTGGAATATCGTCTTAGATAAGAATGGTGGCCCTAATCATGTGGGGAATTTCTGTGGTGCACCTATCATGATTGATACAGACTCTTCATATGTCTATTACACACCAGTGTTTTATATTCTTGCGCAGCTTAGTCGTTCAATAAGACCAGGTGACATTGTAGTAAACACAGAAATGTTAGTACCGAAGGCTTTTAACGATTCGATTTATTCTTGTGCCACGGTAAATAAAGATAAGTTATTAATTGTTCAACTACTTAATGTTGAAAAGCAGGATATTGAGATATCGATTCAAATTGGTGAGCAGTATGCAACTGTCTTAGTGGGAGCTAATTCACTTCAAACCATTAGTGTTCAAATGTGAATATTACTAATCGAAATAGATTCTAATAATTAAATTGATATTGGAAATAGCCTAAAAGTAGGGGGGTGTCCTTTTAAGGTTGTTCTCAAGGTTACTGATCTAATCATAATGAGGCTAATTTAGTGTGATTGGGTTAAATTAAAGATTAAGCAATAAATTACTGAACTTTATTTAAAGTGTCGACTACAAAGGCGCCGTTTGTCTTGACAAAATTCTCATTTTTATGCAAACTGCTATATAGCGCTAAATGGAATTAAAATGAATATGCGCACGACTAGAGAGAGATATAGATATGCCTAACGCCAGTAGTTTTTCATCTAATAAGACTTCAAACTTCTTTTTAATGTCATTTGTTTTGTCTTTTTTGATGCTTCTAATGACCACATCCAATGTTCATGCAAGTTCACCAGATCGTGTGACGATGCATCAAGACGCCAATGGCTGGAAAATGAAAGTCAACGGTAAAGATATGTATGTAAAGGGTTTTGTTTGGGGTTATTCACCCAAAAATCAAAACTACAGTTACAAC
>CALISP010000273.1 GCA_938041705.1 uncultured Cocleimonas sp.
TTTTGCGCCAGAAATATTAGAAGCGTATATCACAGTCAATAAGACTGTATCTTGGTCAATTAACTTAGTAATTTCTTCAACATCGACACCACCTGTGATTGCATTACTTTTTGCAACTCTAAGTTCATGACCCGTTCTTTCGGAATTTAGCTCCATCGCATCATAGGCTGATGGATGTTCCAAAACCGTTGTTACCATATTCGAACCAGAAATATGGTCTGTAATAACTCGCACCATATCAAACATTGCTTTAGAAGCCGTAAGCGCAGTGTAAACAGAGCCACCTTCGACATTCAGCATCATCTTAAACTCTTCCTGTCCTTTGTCTTGCACACTTTGCAAATAGACAGCAGTGTCATGAATACGCTCAGGGCAATCAGGCGTAGCGGCAAGATTGGCGTAAGCTTCAATGCATTTTTTTAATCTAAAAGATCCACCCGCATTATCAAAAAATAAACGTCGACGACCATTTAAATCTACATCAACATAATGAAATGCATCTTTTACAGATTGCATTAGATCGTCTGTAAAAAATTGCCCTTCTTTAGAGTTTGAGGTCTTCATAATATTTCTCGCAGAGACGGTTAACTAAGAACTATGGAATCTATATTGTTACTGATGAATTAATCATAGCAAATTATTAATTCATTAACGGAGTTTGACGCTTTTTACTTTTAAGGAGTTAGAAAAGTAAAAAGCCAAAAATGAAGAGGGGCTTTTTTTGATTGTTCAACAGTAATAAATCAATCAAATGCACACATTATCCAATGCTTTCTTTTAGATGCTCTACAAAGCGACTCGTCAACCCACCTTTTGGGGCATTGGCTGGCCAAACCGCATAAACACCAATTGATGGAAGTTTAATATCCGGTAAAACATGTATAAATTCTCCATTACTAATTTCATCCTTTGACAAAAAGTCAGGTAATGCTGCTATGCCATTGTCATTTGAAACCAGTTGCTGCATTGAATGAGCACTGTTCACTCTAATTCTTGATTTAGGTTTAAACACTCTCTTAGATTCTTTCGGAAAAGGGAATAAATGATGAAAACCAACGGACGAAAGCTCAATCCAATCCCAAGTTTCTACTTCTTCAACGGTAATCTTATTCGGTTTGGAATTTATATAGCTGGTTGACCCAACAACATGCCTTTCAACTTCGTAAAGTTTACGGGCTTTTAGGCCACTATCTTCCAGCCACCCCATTCTAATGGCGACATCTACCCCATTTTCAATCAAGTTACTTACATTATCAGAAAAGTCTAATTTCAAACTCACACTAGAATGTAGTTTTGCAAAAGTACCAATGTGATTAACTACATCAGATTGCTGCATAACAGCCGGTAGCGCAATGCTTAGCTCGCCAATTATCTGTGTAGACTGATTTGTCGCGACACTAAAAAAATCTTCTGCGGCCTCTATCATTGCGTGCGCTGAAACAAGCAAAGCTTCACCATCAGAGGTCAATGATAGTTTACGTGTCGATCTGTAAAGCAGAGCTACCCCAAGTTCCTCTTCTAATTTTGCAATGTGATGACTAACTACGGATGGTGATAGATGTAGAACGTCAGCAGCAGCACGAAATGAACCTTGTTCTACAGTTTTTGCAAAAATAGCAATTTGTCTAAGTTGATTAAGCATTCATGAGTCCTCTTGATTAACGCATTTTATCGAATTATGAAATTAATTAAAGGCATATTATCAATCAATCGAAGAGTCTCTAGAATGTGTCCTGTAGCTACAAAAAAGTAACTGCTCAATTTAATTAATTAAACAAAGGTACATTTCATGAATATTTTCAAAAAGATTTTTGCAGTATGTATGGTTGCAACACTGCCACTAATAGCCGCTGGAACTGCATCTGCAACAGACGCTACATTGACAAAAGATCAGGCAACAGTACAAACGTTTTATGATCTTCTAAGCAATCCAGCTTCTGCAGCTGCGGCAAAAGTGTTTAGTGCGAATACTACTGAAGGCTGGGAAAGTATTGGAAACTACTCAGGAAAGAATAAAACCAAAGGTGCATTTTTAGGCCAGATGGGTTACTTCGCTAAATTAATCCCTGACTTAAAATGGAACGTTGAAGAAATGATTCAATCAGGTAATCGCGTAGTAGTAAGAAGCCGTGCAACAGGAATTCCAAAAGGTCCTTTATTTGGTGTTGATGGAAAAGGAAAAGGCTTCGACATTATGACTATCGATATTCATACAATCGAGAATGGCAAAATCTCAACGACTTACCATATCGAAGATTGGGCAGGTGCGCTTAAGCAGTTAAAAGGTAAGTAAACCTTATAAGGCTGGTCAATATAATTTGCCAGCCTTAATTTGAACATACAAATATATAGGAAATTACTATGAAGTTTATTTATTCAATATTACTAGCAGGATTGGTCGTAACTAGTATTACAGGTGTAACTCATGCCGATGAACAATCAGATAAAACTCTTAAAGTAGCTGAATCATTTTTAAAAGCAGCAGGTAGTGGTGATGGTAAAAAGCTTAATGAATTGATGAGTGATGATTTTGTTTGGCACAACGAAGGAGATAAAAGAATACCTTGGATTGGCCCATGGGAAGGTAAAGAAAAAGTGATGGGTACTTTTATGCCGGCATTCGGTGCAGGATTAAAAGTAACGAGTTGGAGTACTGATTATAGTTTTTCCAAAGCTGATCAAGCCGTATTCATGGGTTCTATGAGCGCCATTGCAAATAACACGGGAATCGATACTGGCAAATTCACATGGGCTGTTCGTGTCCATGTCGAAGATGACAAAGTGAAAAGCTGGAATTGGATGGAAGACAGTTATGCCGTTTCAAAAGCATACAACAGTAAGCCTATTGATAATAAAGAGACCGTTCAAACGTTCTACGATTTATTAAGTAATCCGAGTTCTGCCGCAGCGGCAAAAACGTTCAGCATGAATACAACTGATGGCTGGGAAAGTATCGGTAATTACTCTGGTAAAAATAAATCGAAAGGTGCGTTTTTAGGCCAGATGGGTTACTTCGCTAAATTAATCCCAGACCTTAAATGGAATGTTGAAGAAATGATCGAAGAAGGTAATCGCGTAATTGTACGAAGTCGTGCAACAGGAATACCAGCAGGTCCATTGTTTGGTGTTGATGGAAAAGGCAAAGGTTTCGATATTATGACTATCGATATTCATACCATTGAGAACGGTAAAATTACGATGACTTACCATATTGAAGATTGGTCTGGAGCCTTACAACAGTTAAAAGGTAAATAAAATTTAAGATGCGCTGATCGGTGTAAGCATCGGTCAGCTTGCGTTTATCAAATTACTGATGCTGTATAGAGAATTTATAACGGCAAAAAAGCTGATTATTTCATACGGTGTCGATTTCTAAAAAAGGAATAAAAATGAAATCATTAAGAACATTACTTCTGCTCGCATCGTTAACCGTTGCGAGCACTTCAACACCTTTGTTCGCAGAAGGGTTTTATGGAACAGCATTAATTGGAAAAAGCTCTCAAGAAACAGATTCAGAAGCATATGGTAATAATATTGCTATAGATCCAAGTTTTCCAGTGGCATTTAGCAGCGGTGATGGCAACGTAGGTGCGATAGGTGTCGGTTATTCTTTTAATAATACGTTTCGAGTAGAAGGACGACTAGGTCATCGAAATGGTGATATTAATAGTGAAAAAGCCGGTACTGGTGAACGCGATGGTGAAGAATTCATTCTAGATGGTGAAATCAAAAGCACCACACTAACGGTTGAAGGGTTTTATGATTTTAAAACCACTTCTGCTTTTAAACCCTACCTAAAGGCTGGTTTGGGTGTCTCACGAAATCGTTATTCAGGAAAGCTTGGTGGTGCTGGTGTAGCGGCATTTGACCCATTTGATGGTGTTGTTGATGGTTTTTACGATGGTTATGCTGATGAAAGATCAACTGAATTCACTTGGAATGTCGGTTTAGGTGCTACTTACGCGATTAATAAGAAAGTAAATTTAGTCGCTGAATATCAATATATTTCATTGGGTGATGCCAAAACAGGTCAAGATGGTTTTACTGATGGATTTCAAATAGATGGTGCAAGCGCTAATGAGTTTCAGGTAGGGCTGCAAATTAATTTTTAAATCTATTTAAAGACACATTTCTCCTAAATGCTTAGGAGAAATGATAGTACTAGAAATAGATAAGGATCCATTATGAGCATCATCGATAGAGTAAAAAGCATTAAAAACAGGCGAATATCTAGAAAGTTGCAGGTTAAGTCAGCTTTTAATTTAACGCCAAATATGCGTCGAGTGACTTTACATGGTGATGCATTGGCAGGCTTTCCAAAAGAATCGGAAGGTGCGTACATTAAACTACTGTTTAATCAAACGGGACAAGAAAAGCCCGTTATGCGCACTTACACCATTGCTCAACAACGCACATCACAAAATGAAATTGATGTGGATTTTATGTTGCACGGTAGTAATCATGATGATAATAGCGATATTCAAGGTATCGCTGCACCTTGGTCGGTAAAGGCAAAAACAGGTGATGCTATTACGTTAATGGGTCCAGGACCAACTAAGTTTATTAACCTAAATGCTGATTATTTTTTATTGGCCGCAGATATGACCGCGTTACCAGCTTTAACGGCTAACCTTAAAACTTTGGCTGATAATGCCACTGGAAAAGTATTTATAGAAATACTTACAGAATCAGACAAGCAAAACTTACAAAAACCAGAAGATATCGAGATTCATTGGATTATCAATAAAGCACCTGGTTCAGATGAATCACCCTTATTTAATGCAATTAAAAACGCACAATGGCTAGGTGCCAATACTGCCACATGGGTTGCTTGCGAATTCAAAACGATGAAAAAGCTTCGTCAATTCTTGAAGGAAGAGCGAGCTATAGAAAAGACGCATCTTTATGTCTCAAGT
Organism: uncultured Cocleimonas sp.; assembly: GCA_938041705.1. Taxonomy (GTDB): domain Bacteria; phylum Pseudomonadota; class Gammaproteobacteria; order Thiotrichales; family Thiotrichaceae; genus Cocleimonas. The sequence goes on from CALISP010000273.1 coordinate 4,917, forward strand.
TATTGGAAAAAAGGAAATACCGAAGAGGAACATAAAGTCGCGAAACAAGCTGATTCAATCGATTAAATTATAAAAATTAATGAAACAATAAATAGAGAAACTTCATAAATTTCGACGAGGAAAACAGAACATGAAATTACTAACAAGAGTGCTTAAAATAATAGCTGTCTTGCTTATTTTTAAGGTCAATATAGTAGCATGGGCAGACACAGAAATTCCAAACCGAAATGGACCCAAACCAGAAACTACCTCTGGTGTTCCTCATATTCAAATCGGTGTATCTGAGAAAGCTGAATTAACAAAACTATTCTTACAAAAAGTAGCACGTATTCCAGGTGTTGATATTCGCGGAACTGTTATATCCCTACCAGGGGCAAAGGGCTTTTGGTTGACCAAGGATACACCTATAACGCAAAACCAAGCGATTGTAAAAGGAAGAGAGTTTGCTCATATCCACCCAGACGGAAGCTTACATGCATCGTTACCTCCTAAATTAGCTAAACAAGCGATTAAAGCTGGTTGGGCCATTTCTCATCCGTGGTCAAATCAACGCGAAGGTTGGGAAGGGTTCGTAATGTTATATACACCTCAATCTGAAGATGAAATGAAGATTGTTTTTGAACTTACTTTAGCCTCTTACAATTATGTAACCGGCTTAAACGTCTATATCGATTAAGTTAACGAAATATATAGGAAGCTAAAATGAATACAATAGAACAAAAACTAAATACTCTGCATGCCGATGCCAAGAAAGATTTTTTACATATGGGAAAAGGCATAGCGAAATCAATTTTCCGGCCCATGCAACCTGCTGATTTTGAGCATGCCTACCTGCCAATTTCAATAGAACAAGGTCATGACATAAGGGGTTTGATTATTGATAATAACTTTAAAAATATCGTTGAATTTGGTACATCTTTCGGAATTTCTACCATATATTTGGCAGATGCCGCACGCCAAACGGGTGGTAAGGTAATCTCCACAGAGTTATTAGAAAGCAAAGCTAATACTGCAAAAGGAAACATCGAAGATGCTGGGCTGAGTGATTATGTCGAGATCAAGCTTGGGGATGCAATGGAAACGCTTAGTGAATATTCCAAGCCGATTGATTTTCTATTTCTTGATGGTTGGAAAGACTTGTATTTACCACTGTTTAAAATGCTGGAGCCACAATTTCATGCTGACACATTAATTTATGCAGACAATATGGATATGGCAGGAACGAGAGATTATGCAGAATATATTAAGACAAGTAGTAATTATAAGAATAAAACAATCCACGGTGATAAAGCATTTCTTACAGAGCTTCTGTAGTTCAAACAGCAATTAATTTACTTGGAGATAGATCATGGGAAAATCATTGGAGAATGTTCGAAAAATCTACATGGAAGGCATAGCAGGCGGAAATGCACGAGAAGCTGTTCTTAAATATACAGGTCATAGATATACGCAACACTCGACGGGAGTAGCAGATGGCGCCGAAGGCTTTCTCGCGTTCTTCGAACCTTTTGTTGAAAGAAACCCTAAACGTGATATCGAAATTTTACGAATGTTTGAAGATGGTCCGTGGGTCTTCTGTAGTGCATATCAATCATTAAACGATGGTGCTGCAGAATGGGTAACGATGGACATGTTCTACACAGATAAAGATGGCTTAATTCTTGAGCATTGGGACACCATCGCGCCTTATCTTGCTGAAACGAAATCTGGCCAAGACATGGTTCGTGGAGCCGCCGAAGTTGATGAGAGTGTTGATACAGCAGCAAGTAAGGCTTTAGTATTGGAATATACCAAGCAAGTTTTGCAAGAGGGAAACTACGACAATTTTAATCAGTTTATCGCAGAAGACCTTATCCAACATGCGCCTAATATAGATGCAGGTAGTTCTGGTCTTGCAGAATGGTTAAATTCTTCAGAATCTGGCCAATACGAAATGCTCTTTAACCTTATCGGACAAGGTAACTTTGTGATGACCTATGGCAAACGACACGCGCAAGGTAAAGATATCGCTGTGTTCGATCTATACCGTGTAGCAGATGGCAAAATAGCTGAGCAATGGCAGAACTCAGAGGAAATCTCACCACGAGAGAACTGGCGTAATTCCGGAAAATTCTAATTCTACAGATAACATCATTTTTTGTAGTTTTGCAGTCTAACTCAGCACAAGTACCAATTATCCTTTTATACATCTAATGGATAATGTTAGTTAAAAAGTAGGGGGGTGTCTTTTTACCCCCCTTACAAATTAGTTTAATAAGCCCCCTATTTTAGTATCTGAATAGATTCATCTAACATAGACGCAACTTCAGCTAATTACAGTTCAATGATCTTTTCTTGCGTTACTTTACCAATACCACCCGCCATCAATGATTGTATTTTTCC
>CALISP010000274.1 GCA_938041705.1 uncultured Cocleimonas sp.
CTCGCGGTATAGAAGTCTTGCGTCTAACTGCATTAAACAAAGGAACCGCCTTTACTAAAGCAGAACGTATTCAACTAGGCTTAGAAGGCTTGCTACCACCAGTAGTGGTAACCCTAGAAGATCAAGTGGTACGCTTATATAACGGTTATTTAAACGAGTCTGATGACCTATCTAAATATCAATTTCTGCGTGCTGTACAAGAGCGAAATGAAGTACTTTATTTTGCTTTGATTTCTGCACACTTAGAAGAAATGATGCCGATTATTTATACCCCTACAGTGGGTAAAGCAGTCCAAAAATACAGCTCACTTTATAGATCCCCTCGTGGTTTGACCTTTACTGCCAATAATATTTGTCGCTCAGACGATATTGTTTCTAATTATCCTTGGAATGACGTTCGCATGATAGTGGCGACTGATTCATCAGCAATCTTGGGGATCGGAGATCAAGGTCATGGAGGTCTAGCCATTTGTATAGGTAAGATGGCCCTATATACTGCAGGTGGTGGTTTAAGTCCTTGGAATACATTGCCAGTAGATCTTGATGTTGGCACAGACCGCGAAGATTTGCGTGTTGAGCCAGGGTATTTGGGTGTTCGCGAACCACGCTTAGTTGGCGATGATTATTTTGCCATGCTAGACAAGTTTGTCGCATCAGTGAAAAAACGATGGCCTAAAGCAATCATCCAATGGGAAGATTTTGCTAAAGATGTAGCTTATGCCGTTCTTGAACGCTACAGAAAAGTTATTCCTAGTTTTAATGATGATATTCAAGGTACAGGTGCTGTTGTTCTGGCAGGTCTTCTCAGCGCCTGCAAAATGAAAGGTGAAAACCTAGTAGATCAACGAATTATTGTTGTAGGTGCCGGCGCTGGTGGTGTTGGCGTGGCAAAAGTTATTCAGGATGGTTTGGTTAGAGAGGGTTTAACTCGTGAAGATGCAAGACGAGTGATGTTTATAATGGATGAGTTTGGCCTTGTAATAGAAGGCATTAGTCCTGATGAATATAAAAAGCCAATTATGCAATTCGCTGAGACTTATGCTGATTGGACTATTGCTGGTAAAATTCCATCTTTATTAGAAGTGATTGAAAATGCTAACCCTACTGCAATACTAGGTTTAACGGGAGTATCTGGTTTATTCTCGAAAGACGTTATCGAAGGAATGGCGCGCCAGTCAGATAATCCTATTATATTTCCTCTTTCTAACCCGACGTCTAACATTGAAGCTATACCTGAAGATATATTCAAATGGTGCAATAACGTTCATGCTAGCCGCGAGAATTGTTATCCAATAGTAGCTTCTGGTAGTCCATTCCCCGATGTATTAATAAACGCTAAAACACATGTAATTGGCCAAGGAAATAATGCCTTTATTTTTCCTGGACTTGGATATGCTGCAGTTCTCGGTGAATGCACGGAAGTTACTGATTCTATGATAATTGAATCTGCTTATGCTTTAGCGGATTATACCGTAGAGCATTACCTAGAAAGTGGTAGAATTTATCCTCCTATTGCGGATTTACAAAAAGTTAGTGAAGATATTACTGAACGAGTATTAAAATTGATGCTTGATGAAAATCTCGTCACACGCGATGATATTGACGACGATAATTATAAAAATATAATTCAGACTAATGCATGGAAACCAGAATATTTACCTTTCCAGGCTTCATCTAGTTAATTACTTTTCACTATTTTAGAAATGCGTATTTAATTTTATTTACGCATTTCTAATAAATACCCCTCTTAGTTTTTCATTAAATGTCTAAAGTGTATTTAGAATAGTCGCGTCAGCGATAGCAAAAAGAATAATTCACTTAGCATATCAAGTAAAACAGGAAATAAATGGCTTTAATTTGAGAATAACTCAAATAAGGTTAAAATTTAGTCTTTTGACTCTTCAATACTGGGATGTTACTTTAATCAAAGTATCTACAATCAAGACAACATAAAATAAACTAAAGCGCAAATTCTGTTTTTTATATGTGGAAATAACTATATCGATTTAAGTTAATTCGTTTGAATATAGTACTCAAGTAACTAGACAAATCATTTAATAAGGAAATTAAATTATGGCTCTCAAACCCGCTTTAACTGAATTAGATATTGCAACATCTGATGCCGGTTTTTATAAAGACTTTAATAAAACCGTTGCACTTTTTTCCAAGATTGCTATAGCACTTATTGTTCTTTGGGCCGCTCTCTTTCCAGATTCAGCGGGAAAGATTCTTGGAAGTATCAAAAGTTGGTCTTTTTCAAATCTAAATTATTACTACACGTATTCAGTCGCATTTTTCATCATTGTTTGTTTAGTCATCGCTTTATATCCTAAATGGGGGAAAATTAAATTAGGGGATGTAGACGGAGTTCCAGAGTTTTCAAACTTCTCTTGGTTCTCAATGATGTTTGGCGCTGGTATCGGTATTGGTATGTTGGGATACGCTACAGGTGAACCAATGTGGCATATTGCTGACAATCCAGATATTCGTATGAGTGCAATTATGATAAAGGATGCTTTAGCTTCTGCTAATGTTACTTTGGCAGAAGGTGCTAACGTTTGGACAGAATATGCGAATGCAGTATCAGCTGGCACAGTTACCGCTATTGATGGCTTAGTCTCTCCAAAAACTGCCTCAGCAATAGAGTCAACCTACAAGTATAGTTTCCTTCATTGGGGTTTAGGTGCTTGGGCGTGTTACGCCATGGTTGGCATATCACTTTCTTTCTTTGCTTATTCACGTAACTTACCATTAACGATTCGTTCTACTCTAACACCAATATTTGGTAAGTCGTTGTCAGGACCTTTAGGTCATATCGTTGATATTACTGCTATCGTTGCAACAATCTTAGGTATTTCACAAACTATTGGCTTAGGTTTAGAATCATTCTCATCTGGGCTATATAATATTTCCGGCGCTGAATGGTTAATTACAACATCTGCTGAAGGTAAGGTGTCTCCTTCCACAGGTTCTTTATTAGTTGCTCTTGCAATAGTTATGTTTGCATCTACTTTATCTGCGTTGTCAGGAGTTGGTAAAGGAATCAAATGGCTTAGTAATATTAATATGGTACTTTCATTTAGTTTATTAGCATTCTTCTTGGTCTTTGGTTCAACTATGTTTGCAATGGAAGTTATGGGCAAAGGATTGTTCAGCTACATAGTTAATTTACCTGCCTTAACCTTCACTGTATTCCCTGCTGAAGGCGCTGGTAGCCCAGGTGAATGGCAAGGTTGGTGGTCAATATTCTATTGGGCTTGGTGGATAGCATTTGCTCCTTTTGTGGGCATATTCTTAGCACGCATATCTAAGAACCGTACAATTCGTGAGTTTGTATTCGGAGCGATCGTATTACCTTCATTAATGTGTTTCGTTTGGTTTGCATTACTTGGTGGTACGGCAATTGATCTAGAGCTAAATCAAAGTGCTGAAGGCGCTATATTTGCTAAAAGTTTGACTGCACAGCTTTATGAAGTCATAAATCAAATGGTGTCTACTGGTATAGCCCAAATAATTTCAGTTTTAATAGTTATCTTGTTATTAACTTACCTAGTAACCTCTGCTGATTCTGCTGTATTAGTTATCAATACTATTGCTGCAGGTGGTTCAGATAAGCAAGCAGGTAAAATGCACATAATTATCTGGGGTTTGATACTAGGTGCTGTAATAGCAGCCTTACTATTGGCTGGCGGTTTAGATGCAATTAAATCAGCAATGATTATCGGTGCCGTTCCATTCTCATTCATGATGATACTAATGGGTATAGCACTCATTAAGGCATTGATGAATGATGATAGGCGCGAAAAACAGTAGTCTTCAAATAATATAAGAAAAAATAAAGCCTGTAAGAGTTTCTCTTGCGGGCTTTTTTATTTGTTAATAAACAACATACTCTCAGTATAAAAATCAACTTCAGAAATCACTGAAATTTATCCAATTTAAATATCAAGCTTTATGTGGGTAATTACATCAGATGAGTACAAAGAAGTACTAAAAGGTGGGGGGTGTCATTTATTAAATATCTGTAAAGATAGAAATAGTGATGAAATATTCGCGCTATGTTATATAATATTTTAGTTAATTTTTTTTAGACTCTTAATAATTACGTCGACCATCAAAAGCATGAGATAAAGTACCACTATCAACATAATCTAATTCACCACCTACAGGTACACCATGAGCTATGCGAGTGGTTTTAACATTATACTTATTTGCTAGTTGACTGATGTAATGTGCAGTCACTTCACCTTCTACAGTAGGGTTGGTCGCTAATATTAATTCTTCAATTTCATCTTCTTCGAGACGCGCTTCTAAAACGTCTAAACCTATTTCATCGGGCCCAATTCCATCAAGTGGGGATAGTTTACCCATTAACACAAAGTAGTAGCCGCGATATGCCGTTGCTTGTTCGACCGCCAAAACATCAGAAGGACTTTCAACTACACATAAAGTACTTAATTGACGAGAACTATCCGAGCAGATTTTACAAATCTCATGCTCAGTAAGTGTTCTACAGGATTTACAATGCCCAATATTTTCAATCGCGCTTTGCATAGCAGCTGCTAGTTGAAGTCCTTTCTCTCTATCGTGCTCTAATAAATGAAAAGCCATACGCTGTGCCGTTCTAGCACCCACACTCGGTAAGCATTTGAGTGCGCTTACTAGTTCATTCAATAAGGATGATTCTGATTGGTTAGTTGACATTATTTTGAATGTTCTTAAAAAGGTAACTTCATTCCTGGCGGTAAATTCATACCATCAGTAATACCCGACATGCGTTCTTTGCTAGTCGCTTCCATCTTATGAGCCGCATCATTGAATGCCGCTGCGACTAAATCTTCTAACATTTCTTTATCATCATCAGCTAATAAACTGCTATCAATATTTACGCGTTTGCATTCATGTGCGCCATTAATTGTAACCTGAACCAAGCCACCACCAGATTCACCAGTAGATTCCATAGTCGCGATTTCTGCTTGCGCTTTTTGCATGTCTTCCTGCATTTTTTGCGCTTGTTTCATCATTCCACCAAGACCGCCGCCTTTAAACATTGTGTGTACCTCTATAATAATTTGTATTTAATTAGTAATTTATTCAGCTTGTTTTACTTTAATAGAACCTGGCACTATCTGTGCTCCAAATCGATTTTTTAATTCACATACAAAAGGATCAGTTTCTATATTATGCTCAGCTTGCTGCTGAGATTCTAAAATTTTTCTGTCGTTTCTTTGGGCAGGTGTTTCATTAATATTATCACTACCTGTCACTAAGCTAACTTCTGCTATCCTCATATCTAAGCGGACGTTATCACCGTAAAATTTTATTAATGCCGTTTGGATTTCTTGCTGAGTACTTTCTGCCAGTAAATTTTGACTATCTTTATCTAGAATCAATGAAACTATATCATTTTCATGGCTATCTAGAAGACAATGCTTTATTAATTCATTTGCTCGACCACTTAATTGTAACTTTGGAACAACTTCGTACCAAGGTTGATTTATATCAGTTTTGTTTTCTTTATTATCATTAGAGGAATTTACCGTCTTATCTGAAACGACCTTGTCTTTTTCATGCACTTCAGATAAATGAGTTTCTTCATCATCAAGTGTCTTTTCTTGTTCAAATTGATCTATTAAAGCAACTTCATCGACATCCGGTTCTGCTAAAAGAAGATCTTCTAAAGATACAGTTTCAGAATGATTATTAGTTTCGAGTTTTGGTTCAACCACTGAATTATTGATTACTTGATCATCACTAAACTTTTGCTTTTTAGAACTAACAAAACCATCTTCTAATTCAGGCGGTAAATCTTCCCAAGGTGGAACTGACTCTTGAACGCTAGTTCTACTTGATAATTCCACTCCATGTTCTTGAACGTTAGCCTGTTTATTTGAGTTAGCAGAAATAACTTGTGAAGAGATTGATTCATCTTCAATTTTTACTGCATCACTATTAGTAAGGTTTATAACCTCAGGATTATGTTCAATAGTATTAGAACTTATTGTATCTGTATTGTATTTTTCAGGTACTAATTCTGCTTGTTTTAAGTTAACTGTTTTTTTTTTCGAGGTATCAGGAGAATTATTAACTGCTTCAGAGTTATCAATGGGATCAGATATATTAGAAGGTCTCTCAGCAATTTCTAATTGCATACCTTCTCGTAAAGGCCTAAATGACATCATGCGTAACAATAGCATTTCGAAACCACTACGTGGATCTGGTGATAGAGGTAAATCACGACGACCTTGTAAGGCCATTTGATAAAACAACTGCACTTCTTCTTTTGTGATTTTATTTGCTAGTTCACGGATACTTTCTTCGTCATTTATTGCATCAGGTACAACTTGTTGCACTGCTAATTGATGCAATAGAGATATTAAAGCATCAGTTGCTGCATCAAAATCAGGAGTAACGGACGATAAATCCTCAATACGCTTTAATAAAGTTGCTCCTTCTCCTGAAATAACTAGATTTAGTAAATCTAATAATGGCTCATGAGAAATCGTACCAAGCATTTCTCTAACTGCTGTATCAGTAAGTTCTGAACCAGAAAAAGCAATCGCCTGATCTAACAAACTTAAGGCATCACGCATACTTCCATCAGCTGCTCTCGCGAGTAATCTTAACGGCGAAGGCTCAAATTTAATGGATTCTTGATTTAATAAATATTCAAGATGACCCGTAATCATATCGACAGGCATTCGTTTTAAATTAAATTGAAGACAACGAGAAAGAATGGTCGCAGGAAGTTTTTGCGGATCGGTTGTTGCAAATAAAAACTTAACGTGGGGTGGCGGCTCTTCTAGGGTTTTTAGTAATGCATTGAAACTATGCCCTGTGAGCATATGCACTTCATCTATAAGATAAACCTTAAAGCGAGCTCTTGTAGGTGCATATTGAACATTTTCGAGTAATTCACGAGTATCTTCAACTTTGGTACGTGAGGCAGCATCTACTTCAATTAAATCTAGAAAGTTACCTGCTGCAATTTCTTTACAACTATTACACTCACCACAGGGTGTTGAAGTTACGCCTGTTTCACAGTTAAGGCATTTAGCAAGAATTCGAGCAATGGTTGTTTTGCCAACCCCACGTGTTCCAGTAAAGAGATAAGCATGATGTAAACGATCACTGTCCAAAGCATTCATTAAGGCACGTAAAACATGCTCTTGACCGACCATTTGTTTAAAATTTTGCGGTCGCCATTTTCTTGCAAGGACTTGATAACTCATTGCTTAATGATAAATGAAAGTGGCTGATTAGAATACTAAAAACACATTAGAAACAGATAAAAAAGACACCCCCCTACTTTTAGCAGGTTTTAACTATTTCTAAATAGATAAAATATTAAATATAAGGGGTTAAAACTTTATTAATAATAACGATTTTGAAAATTTTTAAATGTGATACTTAAAAGAAATCAGAGATTATTAAATAAAGCTATTAAGAAAAGTAACAAAAAGACTATGGAGGCGACCCACATCAGCCACACCTCGGCGCCCGAATCCACTACTACCGTTGCTCCCTTCCGGGCCTGGCGGGGTTCGCAGTTTATCGTCGCGAGGGAACCAATGCAGATCACCATAGACGTGCAAGAAAAGATTGGCTTAATAACAAAATTCAGCCGTATCTTGCAGAGCGGAGGATTATGAGGGAAGATACTTTTTTTGACAATAGCCGTTCATAAATAAAACCAACTTTGATAAGAACCACTTCATATAAATCATATTTTTAATAATAGCTTACGAAATAATTTAATGCCTTTTACCGTTTCACATATTGTTGCTGCCATCCCTTTTAATAATGGCTTGTGTAAAAATAGCAAAATCAGTAAATACACTGCTTTGTCGCCACTTATTATCGGTAGCATGACGCCTGATATTGCTTACATGACTCCTTTTTTAGTACATCAACGTGTTGATAGTCATTCACTACTTGGCATTTATTTATTTTGTATCCCAATGGGATTAACTATTTATTTTCTTTATCACTTATTAATGGCACCTGTTTTGGTTTCTTTTTTCCCAAAAAAGATTCAACAACACCTTAATCCAGATTTATTTATAGGTAAATTGCCTACTATATCGAGTCATGTATTACTGATATCGATAATATTAGGTGCCTTAACCCATATCATATGGGACTTTTTCACACATCAGTCAGGAATACCACAACATCTCTTATGGATAAATACTCCCTTAGTTAATATAGATGGGTACGACATCATGCCGTATCGAATGCTTCAACATATTAGTTCAGTATTAGGATTAGCATTGTTATTTTATTGGATTATAAAGTGGTATAAGAGAGTAAATGTTGTTTCAAAGAATCATTATTATTGGCAAGCACCACGAGCACTTAAAATATTCGGATTAACAATATTAGCTTTAGGATCATTGCTAGCCGGAATGATAAATGGTTATTTGCACCTACCTAATACAGATGTTTTGTTTGGTTTATACAGTGCTCAAGTTTTTATTAGATATGCCATTGTAGGAGGTATGGGTGCTTTTTTATTATGTTGTTGTGCCTTAGGACTTTTGTATCAAATTAGCATTAAAATGAAGT
>CALISP010000275.1 GCA_938041705.1 uncultured Cocleimonas sp.
ATGCTCTAGGTATTTTTTACGGTAGCTTTTACTACGGTATCTATCACGTAATCTTTGCGCACTATGCATTCCCGTTCTTTGTCTATAAGTAGGATCAAATCGAGCAAATGCGAACCAAGCTTCATCCCAAAGAAATACCAAATCAGGTTTAATCGCTAAGCACTGCTGCATAATTCTTTTAACGTTATAAATTAATCCGTCAAAAGTACAATTAGTCAAAAGAAGCATTTTTACACGATCTAACTTATCTGCTTCTTTCAGCTCTAGTAGCGTACGTTTAATATCTTCGAGTGGAACTGCGCCGTACATTGAGAACTTGTCTAATGGGTAGGAGTCCAGATAGATAACCTCACAACCGGCTAATACCATGCCGTAGTGATGAGATTTATGACAATCTCTATCAACTAAAACAATATCACCAGGTTTAGTTAATGCCTGTACCACTATTTTATTACAAGTCGATGTGCCATTAGTGGCGAAAAAGGTTTGCCTTGCGCCAAAAGCTCTAGCAGCAAGTTCTAATGCTTCTTTAATTGGACCCGTTGGATCTAAAAGCGAGTCTAAACCACCAGAGGTCGCAGAAGTTTCCGCTAGAAATGTATTCATGCCATAAAATTCAGCCATATCTTTTATCCAATGTGACTTGGTAATAGATTTGCCACGACTAATGGGCATTGCATGAAAAACGCCAGTAGGTTGTTTACTGTATTTTTTTAAGGCACTAAAAAAAGGTGATTTATAGCGTTCTTGAACACCTCTTAAAATATTAAGATGTAATTCAAGATAATCTTCTTGATTGTAAAAAACACGACGGCATGAGTGAGTAACGGTGCTGGCAATATCTTCAACAGATCTATCAGTCACTAAATAGTTATCAAGCTCTGGACGCGTTTTTTTAATGACGTCACATAGGGTAGGTGCGTAGTTTCCGGCATCAATCGCTTTTAAAGATTTTTTAGTTAAATGGGTAATACCCTCATTTAAAATTGATACATTAAATTCTGACTCAAGCTCAAAACCATAACGAACAACAACAGCTTGTATATTGTGATTCAGTAGAACGGCTATTAAGGCATCTTCAAAAGAATGTACAAAAACGGGCTCGTAAACAAAGGCATCACTATAACGTCTAATATTAGCGAACTCTTGTCGTTCTCTTTCTTGTAGTTGTTTATTACTGCTATCAACGATCAATACTTCGAAATAAGGATTGTCTAGTTCTGCGTGATCATTATCTTTATTTTCATCGGATTCAACTAGGCTATTGCATTTATCTTCTGGCATTAAACCAAGATTGATGCGACGTCTACGGAATGAGTTATTCATTAACGCTCTAACGATCAATCTTACAACTTGATTTGTTTTTTTATAGTTACCAGATGATGTGATTTCGAGTAATTCTGTAAAAACATTTCGTCCTGGAAATGCCCAGTACATTTCAATAGGTTCGAGTTTGTTTAGTAGCTTATGCGCTTTTTTTATTAGTTTTTCGGCAAGCGCTTCATTGATTTTTGGTTCAACAAGGCGAGATGTAACGGTTTTTAATTCGTTCCAATTATCTAGGCGAGTTTGAGATGTGCTGTATAAATCTGCAACAGAATGACGTGTCGCTTTTTCTTTGGGCAATCCAGATCCATCAGGTGTAGCCATTACTTCTCCTTTGTATTGAAAAACACTTCTTTCTTGGAGACATCAATGTATTTCTCAGGCCTGTAAGCCTAAGAATATATTTATAGTTAATTTATGTACTGTGTCTCAGAAGTATTTTCATTAGTCGTAACCTCTTCGGTAATACTTTGTTGAGTTACGTTATTATTTTCTAGTGATTGATTGTTTTCTAATAATTGATTATTTTTTAGATTTTCTAGAGCTTCAGCCGGGCTAAGTACGTTCAATCCTGCTTGAGTGCCTCTCTGAGGCATTTCTAATGGGCCCAGAGTGTCAAGATATTGACCTGCCTGCGAATCTTTATCGTAGATAGGGAATTCCATCTTTGTATCTCTAAAGCTTTTTAATAATTGTCCTAGACCTAATAATCCAGTTTCTCGTTGTCTTCTGACTTGATCAAGATCAATTTCCATCATTAAGATGTCTTCTTGACCTGCAGATTGATAATGCACAGCACCTGCAGGATTAATCATACATGAGCGACCATTACCGCCAGCGCCTAGACCGTTGATATCTACAACGTAACACTGGAACATAGCTGCAGTTGAACGTGCAATACTTAGCTCAACATCTCTATCAGCTGTGCCCGTTAAAACAGGGTGAATCAGTACTTCAACACCTTCACAAGTTAAGGTTCTAGTTGTCTCTGGAAACCAAATATCGTAACAAATACTAACGCCAAAACGACCTACATCAGGAACATCAAAGATCAAAAACTCAGATCCTGGTTCTACACCCTTTTCATAAGGAGTGAACGGGAACATTTTGTCATAACGGCCTATTAATTCTCCTTGAGGATTAATGACAACCGTTGTGTTGTAGGTTTTACCTTCACGATTCTCAAACATAGAGCCAGGCACTAGCCATACATTATGTTTGATGGCCAATTGTTGAAAGGTTTCAATGTCAGGATGTGGATAGTCTTTTGCTTTGCTTGTGAGTGGGCCATAGGGAGCTAGCTCACTAAAAACGATCATTTGCGTCCAAGGGAACTTAATCATTACCAAGTCAATTTTATGTGACATGGCTGTTATGTTTTCTTTTATAGCCGACGTGTACATTTGTACACCAGCGATTGCAAATGGGACCATATTATTATTTTCTTATTTAAGTATTGTTCATGTGACTTCTGTAATAACAGAGCCACAATTAAAAGGTAGTACAAATAAATTAGTTTAGCTCGTGAATTACTTCTTCAATTATCGCTAAACCTTCATTTAATACGTCATCGCTTACTGTCAAAGGTACTAAAATTCTGATGGTATTTCCAAAAGTGCCACAAGAAAGAAGTACGAGTTTTTTCTCAAGTGCTTTTGTAGTCATTGCTTTAGTCAGAGTAGGTGATGGCTTGCCATCATGATCAACTAATTCAAAAGCTGTCATTGCACCTAAGGTACGGACATCACCAATAATATTAATCTCTTCTTTTGCTTTTATGGTATTTAAACGAGCGGTAATCATTTCGCCTAATTCAGTGCTTCGAGCCAAAAGATTCTCTTCTTCCATTACTTCTAAAACAGCCAGTCCAGCAGCACAAGAAACAGGATTTCCGCCGTAAGTTCCGCCTAAGCCACCAGGATTTGGCGCATCCATGATTTCTGCTTTGCCAATAACACCAGATAAAGGATAACCTGATGCTAAACTCTTAGCGGTAGTAATCATGTCAGCTTCAACGTCGTAATGCTCCATCGCAAATAATTTGCCTGTTCGACCAAAACCACTTTGAACTTCATCAGCGATTAATAAAATGCCGTGTTCATCACATATTTCTCTTAATGCAGTCATTAGTTCAGCGGGTGCTTGATAGAAACCGCCCTCGCCTTGAACTGGCTCAAGAACAATAGCCGCTACTTGGTTAGCTTCAATATCTGCTTTAAATAAATTATGGATGGCATTAATAGAATCTTCAGTAGTTACATTGTGAGCTTTCATTGGGAAAGGCACGTGATAAACACTACTAGGAAAAGGACCAAAGCCAAGCTTGTAAGGGTCTACCTTGCCTGTCATCGCTAATGTCATCATGCTACGGCCGTGGTAACCACCAACAAAAGTAATGATGCCAGGACGACCAGTAAATGATCTTGCAATCTTAACTGAGTTTTCAACAGCTTCTGCACCAGAGGTAAAGAAAACGGTTTTCTTTTCAGTAGGGCCAGGAGCCAACTCATTTAAGCGCTCAGCTAGTTCAATATAAGGTCTATAAGGCATTACCTGAAATGCAGTATGACTAAATAATTCAGTTTGTTTCTGAACAGCGGCAGTAATTTTAGGGTGTACATGCCCCGTATTCATTACTGCTATACCGCCTGCAAAATCTATATAGCGAGAACCTTCTACGTCCCAAACTTCTGAGTTTTCAGCGCGATCAGCAAAAATAGGACATGCATGTCCAACGCCTTTAGGAACAGCATTATTACGACGCTCCATCCAATCGGCATTAGTTTCTTTACTTACGTCTTTATCATCATGTAATTGGTGTACTTGCATAACGTGTATCTCTCGATATATTTAATGTGTGTTTAAACTCTTCAAATTCATATGTAGCTGAAAAGCTTTTAAATTAAGGCTAAATTGATAGCCACAGATAATTATAAGATATGTTAATAAACCATGATATGTAATTAATCCGATTGCAGTGATCGATTATTTTTGTTGATCTTTTAAATAAATCAGGTAAAAAAGAGAGATGAATATCGATCAAGTAAAAACAGTCTTAGAACTGAATAGAACTAGACACTTTAAAAAGACAGCTCAAGCGCTGTTTGTAACGCAATCTACCATTAGTGCTCGCTTACAATCATTAGAGGAAGAATTAGACTGTAAATTGTTTGAACGTACTTCACGTACCATTGAAATTACACCTGCAGGTGAAAAGTTTATTGGTCATGCGCAATCTATGTTGGCACTTTGGCGAAGAGCAAAACAAGAAATTCATAGTGAAGCAGATGAGAGTTTTCGAATTGCTGTAGGTGGTCTTTTTATTACTTGGGATATATTTGTTTCTGAATGGTTAGAGCGTCTTCAGCTAGACTTTCCCAACTTATCATTAACCGCTGAATCACACGATCATTCCTATTTGTTAAGACAATTATTAGATGGGGCTTTAGATCTCATTTTTATTTACGAGCCACCACAATTAACTGATGTTACTTTTAGCAAAGTTATTGATTTGGAATTAACCTTGGTTTCAGACAAACCAAATCAAAACTTATCAGAAGCACTTGAACATAATTATACGTTGGTGAATTGGGGAGAGCAGTTCTTGATGGACCACAATCGTGCTTTAAGCGGTTATAGTTTGCCCCAAAAAAGAGTCAATCAAGCACGAATAGCGCTTAACTTTATTCAAAGTAGCGGTGGCTCAGCCTTCTTGCCACTCCAAATGGTTGGCCAGCACATTCAAGAAAAACAATTGTTTAAAGTGAAAGGAGTAAAGAGTTTTCCTCTGCGAATTTACGCTGTCTATTTAAAAAGCGGATCTAATGCGGGTTTTGTAGAAAGGGCGTTAAAGTATCTATAAAATTACCCATAAGACACCCCCCTACTTTTAAATACTTTTCACGTCTAGAAAGTACTTAAAAGTAGGGGGGTGTCATATGCACTATAAATATTAAGCTTCTTAAGCTTCTTAAGCTTCTTAAGCTACTTAAGCTACTTGAGTATTTTCGATTGTATTTTCTTCTTCAGTCAGTTCTATAA
>CALISP010000276.1 GCA_938041705.1 uncultured Cocleimonas sp.
GACTGTCTTTAATAACCTTCATGAGATATAACGTTTATTTAAATTCACATGCCCAAAAGAATTAATGAATATTAAGATATGCAAACAAACTAATGTTTTAAGTAAATTTAAACAATGAGTATCATATTGGGACTGATCGCAGCATTTTCATGGGGTTTACATGATATTTTAGTGCGATTAGTAAGTCAGAAAACAAATGTATTCTCGGCGTTATTGATCGTCTTAATTGGCGGATTCTTATACCAAAGTATATTAATTGTGGTACGTGGTGAGATAAATGCGATTCCGACACAGGCATTCTTGCCAATAATCTTTGCTGGAATAAGCTTTACTACAGCCAGTATAGGGCTTTATAAAGCTTTTGAAATTGGCCCTGTTCAACTTGTGGCACCGATTATTGCGACCTTTTCAATCCTGTCTATTCTATGGGATGTATTCCAAGGGAATGCACTTAACCTGTATCAATATCTTGCTGTGATTATTGTTTTTATGGGACTTTATATTGTTGTCTCATTAGCAAATACTCAAGATGAAGCTGAGTCGAATGGTAAGAAAATCCATGCAATACTTTGGAGCGCTTTGGCTAGCGTATCTTTCGCAGTGACATTTGGCATTGGCCATTCAATGGTCCACTACGCCCCGGAACTGATGACTATCGCCGCAACACGTTTATTAGCAACAATATGTCTTGTCATCATAATGCTGGTTATGCATATTCCTTTGTTTACGGCGATCAAGCAGTGGAAAGTACTAGCTGTAATCGGCTTACTTGATGCCACGGCTATTACTTCTGTGGTTTTCGCTGGAACACTACCCAATGCAAGCTATGCTGCTCTCAGCGCCTCATTATTTGGTGTAGTAACAATATTGATTGCTTGGGCTTTTCTGCGCGAACGCATGGTTCCACTTCAATGGCTTGGGGTGATTTTTACATTTTTAGGGGTCGCCTATCTTGGCGCTAGTTAATACATCACCATATCTAATGTGCTGCAATTGCTGAATTAAGTACATCACTAAGGGATACCTAAAGACCCCCCATACTTTTTGTAGATGTTTAATCATCAATAATCAAATTGCTAAAATAACAGGCGTATATTTTCTTTAAATTATTTTTTTGCTTGTTAAATCATCAATTAGTTTTTCAAGTTCTACCGACGCTGTACTCACAGTACCTCTAACCTTTCTCTTAACATTTTTAACACTTCGTTTTTGATGTGATTTAATGCTCTTTGTCATGTTCATTTTGGTTCTTTCATTGTTTGCCATTTGTGTTCTGCTTTTACCAAAAACTCGTTCATAGAACGCAACTAATTCTGGGTCTTTTATTTTTGAAGCCAAAACAACACCAACAGCAGGTGTATATTTATAGGGTTTACTAATATTGTTACCAAACACCCGTTTGTAAAATGCTACTAATTCAGGGTCCTTATCCTTTAACTTTGTTATCGAAAATTGAACTTTGCTAGGCTTAAGCTTAGACTTTATCTGAACAATATTTTTAGCATATGTATGTTTAACAGCCAACCTTCCAGATGGCGAAGTTAGCTTAGAAAAATTGTTCTTCTGCTTTCCAAAAACATTCAGGTAAAATGCAACTAATTCAGTATCTTTACCTTTTACATTAGTAATAATTTTTTTGTTTTGTAAGCGTGCTTTTTCCTGGGCTATTGAATTGCTGTTGTTTATCTTAGGAAGTATAGCTAATTTAGTTTGAGTAGCTTGTATTCTTTGTTGAGCCAGTTGTACTTTCCGTTGAGCTAGTTGCGTTTTTCGCTGATTTGCTGCCCATGCATTTTTCAATGAATGCGCTTGGGAGGTGGGTTTAGCGCGCTTAGCAACAGCAACTTTAGTTTGACTCGGTTTATCATTACTAAGGTCCTGAGCCAATACTGTTTCCCATGGTCTATTTGGTTTGGTTTGAGGCGATGTATAATCAAAAAAAATAACATCACTTCGATTAGAATAATCTATAGGTTCACCGTCATACACTATCACTTCAGTAGACGCTATCCTATCTCTTGCGTGAGCATTGCTAGTAGTCAAAATGCTTGTAAATAGAATGACACCCATAACAACAGGGTGATAAGTTTCATTAGCATGTTCGGTTTCAGAACCGAGTGAAGAAAAACACTTTTTCATTTCCTTAATAATTGTCATTTCATATCTCCCAGATACACACTTTAATGTTAAAGAGGATAATATAGAAATGTTATCATCAATTAGGGTTAGTACGAATGTATTAGACCTAGAGCTGAAAAGTACTCAAGAGAAAAGGACCCATTTCACTTTTCAAAACTTTAGGAGTTCTGTTCCGAGATAAGGCCAATTCCCAGTACTTTTTTAAAAAGAAGACTCACTTTATTTGATTCTTCTTAAGAGATCTCTGATTTAGTTTAATAAGGTAAATGTGAAACAAAAAAGACACCCCTCTACTTTTAGCATTATAATTTCCTTTTAATTTAACCTCACCAAAACCAATCATTATGGCAAAACTTGTTACCGAAACAGTGACTGATATTCATCACTGGAATGACACTTTATTCAGCTTTAAAACTACACGAGAGCATAATTTCCGTTTTCATAATGGCCATTTCGTGATGATTGGTTTAGAGGTTGACGGCAAGCCATTAACGCGAGCCTATAGTATTGCCAGTGCTAACTATGAAGACGAGCTAGAGTTTTTTAGTATTAAGGTTGCAGATGGTCCACTGACGTCACGACTTCGCAATGTAAAGATTGGTGACGAGATCTATGTGAGTACTAAACCGACGGGTACTTTGATTGCTGATAATTTGTTTCCAGGTAAGCATCTTTACTTAATTAGTACGGGTACAGGTCTAGCGCCGTTTATGAGTATTATCAAAGATCCGGATATTTATGATCGTTACGATAAAGTGATACTTACCCATGGCACGCGATATCTTTCTGAACTCGCGTATGAAAACTACATCACCCAAGAATTGCCTAATAACGAATATTTTGGTGATATTGTTAAAGAGAAACTGATTTATTATCCAACAGTTACTCGTGATGAATTTCGAAACCAAGGCAGACTGACGGACTTAATCCAGTCTGGTAAATTATTTTCAGATATAGGTCTTCCGCCAGCAAATACAGATGATGATCGTTTTATGGTTTGTGGAAACCCTTCGATGCTAACAGACACCTGTGCCATTTTAAATGACATGGGATTCACTGAATTCAATAAGGGAAAGTTAGGTCACTACGTTATTGAGCGAGCCTTTGTTGAGCGTTAAATAACTCACTCGTTTTACAAACTAGTAAGCTGCAGCTACTTTGACTGAGTAAGCCGAAGTTTCAATTGTGGTTATAGAAAGAACCGAAACATTATTCCCGGTGCTATCTGTAATATTGCCGTTAAAACAATAATCCCTCTGACTAATCGTGAATTAAACCTTCGCCAAAGCACAACGAGTAAAATTGCGCACAATCCTAATTCTAATAAACTAATCAAACCACCATGATGGTTAATATCCCAATAACTGAAAGGGCTTTGAAAGATCCAATCAGTCGCTGGCCAGAAATGCTGTCGTGCATCGTCATGATGCAAAGGAAAGTCAAAACAAAGATGTAGAAACCCCGCACCACCCAACGCCCATAACCAGTGTTTCTTTAAGGCGACACCAGCAACAATTACCAGCGCCCACACGATGAAAGAATTATCAATGGCGAATATACTTTGCCACTCTGCCGAGAAATATTGTTTATCAAAAACATAGTTAGCATCATTACCCTGAACAAACATACTCCAGCCTGCCAAGGCATAAAGCGATAGATCAGGAATAAACGCGCCTAATAAGGCTGCCCAAGTAACTCTAGGGTTGTTTGGTTTGGCAAATGCCGCAGCGGCAAATACTAAGTGAGCAGGAGTGTTCATATCCTAATTTATACCCGATAAATTAGGACAAAGCGACAAGCGATAAGAACTCCCGTAACAATGAATTAAGACTAGGCTACTTCAGGAATAAACTTCAGTGCCACACCATTATTACAATAGCGTAAACCTGTAGGTTGTGGACCATCTTTGAAAATATGTCCTTGATGTCCGCCACATTGAGCACAATGGTATTCTTTTCGAGGTATCACTAGTACGAAATCCAGCTTTGTCTCTACATTGCCTTTAATAGTATCAAAGAAGCTCGGCCAACCTGTTCCGCTATCGAATTTGGTTTCTGATTTAAATAATGGGAGATCACAACCTCTACAGACAAAAGTACCTTTACGTTTTTCATTATTTAGTGGGCTTGTAAATGCACGTTCGGTTCCTGCTTTTCTCAGTACTTTGAACTCTTCAGGAGTTAACTTTTCTTTCCATTCTTTTTCATTGAATTTAACCACTTTTATCTCTTCTTTATTGGCTATAGCATTTGTTATAAATCCCGAGCTAGCAATCACAGCTAAAGCTCCGGCACTACTTTTTAAAAACTGTCTGCGATTCATATCCATTATGTCCTTTATATTTATTTAGTTGGAATACTATTATTACGATGTTTAACTCATATCGGACTCATTGACTAATAGAAATACTTATCAACCCATGTCTATATGCCTTCCCAAACTAAGAAGCTAAGTTAATAGATGTAGATATTTAATACAAAAAGCCACAAAAAAAGCCTGAATTACTTCAGGCTTTAAAAGCAGCATGTTATTTAATAACTAAGTTTTATTTATCATCTTTAGATCGATCAGAAGACATAAATTCTTGAAACTCATCTTCATCAGCACGGCGTTTTGCATTTGAACGGAAGTCACTAAAACTTCGTGCACGGTTCTTTATTTCATCTTTGATTTCAACAATGCGATCGTACTGCGTTTGTTGGTATTCATCAAAAACAGTGTTCTCACCGTTTGAACTATCAATATTGTTAGATGGACTCCAAGACCCATTAACCATTGCTGACCATTTTTGTTGCACGGCACGTGGTAAGTCTTTTACATTCCTACCCTTAATATTCCAGTACAAAATCAATAAGCCAAGCGGCCAAAAGACTATAAAGCCAATAACCATGGCTGCGATGTTAATACCTGACCAATTGCCTTTAGTACAACAACCCTTGCGCTTAAAGCGATACTGACCGGAGTCGTTGATTGTTGAATTGTTTGACGATGTCATATTTATTTCCTCGTATTTCTCTTTAATTAATAATTTTGCTTTATTGACAAATGTAAACACTGTTCACATAATAGTAATATACGCACTTTTAGGAATAATTCAAGACTTTGACAAAAAAAGTTTACACTGTTCACATTATGTATAAACATTCAAATGATATGTCATTGAAAACTGTAATCAAAACATCTCGAATAATTTGTATCTAATATGAAAAATGAAAAAAAATCTTACCATCATGGCAATCTAGCAGAATCACTTCTAGAAGCAGTCGATGAACTTGCAACAAAATTTGGACTTGAAGCAGTCACACTGCGTGCATGTGCAAAAATCGTAGGTGTTTCACCTTCTTCTGCTTTTCGGCATTACGCTGATAAACGTGCATTACTAACGGCTTTTGCTACAAAGGCATTAGACCAGCTATCAGCATCGATGGAAGCTGCTAAAGAACAGGCCACTAAAAACGGTGAGCATGAGTTTTCTGCAGTTGGACTTGCATATATAGAGTTTGCTCTCGATAAACCTGCATTTTTCAGAGCAATGTGGAGAGAGGAAACAACCTATACCAATGATAAAGATTATATGGCCGCCACCAATAGATTAAGCAGTCATTTGCAAGGTGGTTTTGGTGAAACGATAGCCGATGATGATCCAGATTGTTTGAGTCCAGAAGAATTACTAGCATGGTCATCAGTGCATGGTTTAGCAAATCTATTTGTGGATGGTCCTGTAGACAAAGGACAATCTAAAGAGGTAAAACTCATCACAGCCAAGGCTATGATTTCAACGCTGAGTTCTGCTTTTACTAAAGCTTAACTAAATACTTATGAAACCTTTAAATAAAAATCTTAGATATAATTTTTAAATAACCCCCCCTACTTTTAATTAAACATGGTAAAAGTTGGGGGGGTGTTAATTTCTATTCTGAATTAGCAATCAACTCTACATTTCCACCTGCCGCTGTTGTGTTAATGCACAAATGACGCTCTTGCGTGTAAAGGTAAGGTGAAACGATCTCATTAATAAATCGAACAATTGCACCATCACGATTCGCTAAAGCTACTCTATAGTCGCGCACTTTTTGTGTTTGAACATCGTTGCTAGTAGCAGTATCAGAAACGGTGTAAGCAAAGTTTGCCAAACCTTTTACATTGCCAAGTTGAGCTGTACTTATGGCAGCTTCACTGATAATGGTATTCGGATGCTTAGCCAGCCAATCGTGTTGCTGCTGAGGAAAACTAGCATTACAAATTAACAATGGATTTCCACAATACAATGCTTGAATTGCTTGTTGAAAAGCTATTTCAGGGTTTGGTGTTGCGATAATAGTTAATCCACGTGAATTCAAACTTAATAAATTATCCTCACCCGTTGGACCAGGTAGTTTGCGTGTATCACGCAGATCTTGTCGACAAATATTGATCAGCCCAAGGTAGTCTTGCGACATTTCCTGATCTAATGGCAACAGATGTCCAAACTCAACTGGCGAAGCATCAAGAAGCGAATTGATGTGGCCATTTAATTCATTATTTCCTATGATATTTTCTATCATATTTTCTGATTCTTGTTGCTGACTTTCAGTTTGCTCATTGTTGTCAGAGCTGGTCTGAACTAAACGTTTCAAATAGAAGGGTCCGCCTGCTTTTGGTCCAGTACCAGAAAGTCCTTCACCTCCGAAAGGTTGTGAACCAACGATCGCACCTATTTGATTGCGATTAATATACATATTACCAACATTCAGACCATCGACAATTTGCTGCACTCGTGAATCTATACGCGTGTGTAAACCAAAGGTTAAACCAAAACCAACGTTGTTAATGGCTGTTAGCACTTTATCTATATCTTTAGCTTTATAAGTGGCTACATGAAGTACCGGACCAAAGATTTCCTGCGACAAGTCTTCAATACTATCTATTTTAATAACCGTTGGCATGATGAAGAAACCTGTATCTTGAACATCTTTAGATACATTTTTCAGCGGAGTCTGCTTTAGAATCGAACCAGAATTATTAGCTTTATGTTCTTCAATGTAATCATTGATTCCTTTAGCAGCAACCTCATCAATTACAGGACCTATATCCGTGCTGAAATCCCATGGGTTACCTAATTTAAGTAATTCCATCGAACCATAGAGCATCTCTAAAGTATGTTCTGCAATATCTTCTTGTAAATAAAGCACACGTAACGCTGAACAACGCTGACCAGCAGATTGAAATGCTGAGGCAACAATATCTGTTATTGCTTGCTCCGCTAATGCTGATGAATCAACAATCATGGCGTTTAAACCACCCGTTTCAGCAATCAAAGGCGCTTTGATATCACCATTTTGGCTCATACTACGTTCAATGTTTTTGGCGGTTGCGGTAGAACCCGTAAATATCATCCCATTGATGTTAGGGTGACTACTTAAACCTGCACCGATCACACTTCCTTGACCTGGCAAGTATTGAAGAATTGCTTCAGGTACTCCTGCTTGGTGAAACAGTTGAACCGCTTTATGTGCAATTAACGATGTCGATTCTGCTGGTTTAACTAAGACCGCATTACCTACCGCTAAAGCCGCACTTAACTGCCCCGAAAATATCGCCAATGGAAAATTCCAAGGTGAGATACATGCCATCACGCCACATGGTTTTTTATTAGAAGCAATATGCTCCGCTTGTGCGCCGTAATAACGCAAAAAGTCCACAGCTTCGCGTAACTCTGCAATGCAATCTACAATAGTCTTGCCTGCTTCTCGTGAAAGCAAGGCAAAGAACTCGCCTGCATTCTCTTCGTATAAATCAGCGGCTTTATTTAGAATACGCCCGCGTTCAGCAACATCCATTTGATGCCAATCAGGTTGGGCTTTATGCGCACTTTTAATCGATGACTCTAATTGATCTGCAGTTGCATCTGTAAGCCAACCTACCACCTCACCCGTTGCTGGGTTATAAATCTCATGCTTATCGTTTTTCTTACTAGACTTCTTATCACCCGATATTAACGGCGTCGCAGTCCATTGAGTTTCTTTAAATGGCGCACGTATGCTTTCCATTGTTGCTACATCTGCAACATCTAGCCAATCGAAACCTTTTGAATTAGCACGTTCAGGCATAAACAAATCATCAGGGCTTGCCACCCCAGGAACGGCTTGTTTCAGCCATGTTTCTGCTTGGATAACAGGATCAGCTGTAACTTCACTTGGTGGTATTTGATTATCTAACACTTGGCTCACAAAAGAGGCATTCGCACCATTTTCTAATAAGCGTCTAACCAAATAAGCCAACAAGTCTTGATGTACGCCAACTGGTGCATATATTCGACAC
>CALISP010000277.1 GCA_938041705.1 uncultured Cocleimonas sp.
CTGCCATCTGCGCGATGGTTGGTGCAAACAAACACATGATTTTTGTAATAAGACATAAGTTAAGAATCGCTTGAGTTGAAGTGTTGGTGATTATTTATAAGATATGCGATTATGCCCGATTTTACAGATCTAAGAAAATAGTTCTGAGAGATCAACTCAAGGAATTAAAGGTTTATATGGAAAAATTCGATAGTATTAGTCATTTTTTACAATCAGGTGAATTCGAATACCGTGTTTATGATATGGGTCGAAAAGTATGGGAGATTCCTAATGCTTTATTTTCAGAGATAGAAAACCAAAAATCTCAATACCCCTATCCATTTCAAAAAAAGGCTTGGTTGGCTTTGTTATTTTGGCCGAAAGATAAGCAACAAGATGCTGTTATATGGTTTTTGCAATTTCCTGTAGATGAGCTTGGGTTTTTAAAGCAAGCATCACGTGATGCTTTTTTAATTGATCTACTTGAGCAAGCAGGAAAAAATATCCAAGCCAAGCAAACTGGAATAGAAGCTCAAGATGGTTTAGCAGAATCTCCTTTTGCTTTTAAACCACGTGAAGATCGTTTAGCAATGTTTCATGCAATCGCAACTACAACATTAGAGCAGCAACCATCTCAACATTATCAATATGCGCATGATTATTTATTGACTAAAGAAACTGGAGGGCCTGGTTTTGAAAAATGGCAGTTTCTTGGCTTGCAGGGTATTGCTGATGTGGTTGCTCGCTTACATGAGGATGATAATGAGGGGCTGTTAGCTAGAGCATTGTCCGATATGCCTGAGGCGCCCTTATGTAGCTATGCACAAACATTAGAAAATGTGAAAATTCACGAGACATTGTTTAAAGCTTTGCTTGAAAGAATTGAAAACGAAGCAAGTGAAGAAAAACCTAATATTGCTTTAGTTGCTGCCTTAGTTCGTGCTTTATCAACTTATCCTAGTAACGAAGATAAAATATTCGCTATAAAAGCTATTATGCAAAAACCAATTGCCAATGAAATTGAAATAATTGCTGCAATTTCTGCTCGTTCGTGGAGAGATTTGGAAAATGACAGTTTGAGGCGAATTTTTGTAGAAAAGTTAGCTGAGCAAGAACAAATAGGATTTAGTGCGATTATAGCTGACTTGATTATGATTCCTAGAATGCGTGATTTAATATTGGGTGAAATGCGAAGTGAAAGCCGTTCTCCTGAATTAGCTAAGAAGTTTGACGCATTCATGCACGGCGTAGTCAGTTAAAGAATAATTAATATCAAGCAACTACAAAAATAGTCCAAAAGTAGGGGGGTGTCTTTAAGAATGTATTATAGTCACCAGATCTATATATCTTTAGTAGATAAAATATAAGAACGATTACATATTTAAAATAAGTGAGTTTCTGATGTCAGAAGAAAAAAAGCCAAATAAATATATGCGACCTGTAAGGAGCTTCGTTTTACGTCAAGGACGTTTAACTAAAGGTCAAGATGATGCTTTGCAAAGACTTTGGCCTCAATTTGGAATTGAGCGCGGGGAATCTGTTTTAGATATAAATGATTTATTTGAAAATCATGCGCCGGTCACTCTGGAGATTGGTTTTGGTGATGGTGTGTCTTTAGCAACTATGGCAGCTAATGCACCAGAAAAGAATTTTATTGGAATTGAGGTTCATCGTCCTGGTGTTGGGCGAATATTGCATTTAGTTGAAGAAAATAATCTGACTAATTTGAGAGTAATGGATGATGATGCGGTTGAAATCATAAAGAATCGCATTCCCGATGGGTCCCTTGATAGGGTGCAGTTGTTCTTTCCTGATCCTTGGCATAAAAAGCGCCACAATAAGCGTCGTATTGTTCAGGATGAATTTGTTACATTAATATCATCAAAGCTTAAATCAAAAGGTGTGTTTCATTTAGCAACTGATTGGGAGCCCTATGCAGAGCATATGGCAGACGTTATGGAAGCATCTTCAGATTTTAATTCTCAAGTAGCAACCCCATATTCACCTAAACCTGAGACGCGTCCAACTACAAAGTTTGAAACGCGTGGGATAAAGTTAGGTCATGGTGTTTGGGATCTTTTATATCAAAAGATTAGTTGAATTAAACTAATTTACTTAAAAGAGCAGAAGTCATTAAAATTAGGGGAGTGTCCCTGTAAAGCTTATTATTTTTAATAAGCAGAAGATAAAGAATATTATTCTCCTCGTCCAATTGCATAATAGTTGAAGCCCAATGCTTTCATTTTATCTGGCTTGTATAGATTACGACCATCAACAATCACTGGATCTTTAAGGGATTGTTTAATTTTTTCAAAGTTAGGTGAGCGAAATTCTTGCCATTCAGTAGCAATGACTAGTGCGTCTGCTCCTGATAAGGCTTCATCAGCATTATCACATAAGGTTAGATCATCTTTATTTTTGCCGTATAATAATTCGCAATTTGCGTTTGCTACTGGGTCATAGGCTCTAACCTTTGCGCCAATTCGCCAAAGTTGTTTCATAAGTACACGGCTTGCTGAGCCGCGCATATCTGCTGAATTAGCTTTAAATGATAGTCCCCAGAGTGCTATCGTTTTGTCTTTTAAAGAATCCCCGTAATATCGTGATAGTTTTTCAAATAACTTTTCTTTCTGTCGGTAATTTACCGCTTCTACGGCTTTCAAAAGCTCTGCATCATAGTCATGTTTCTTGGCTCCATAAGAAAGTGCTTTTATATCCTTTGAAAAGCGTAAGCCTCCGTAACCACAGCCAGGATAAATAAAGTGATAACCTATGCGAGGGTCTGATCCAATACCTTCACGTACTTTTTCTATATCTGCGCCAAATAATTCTGCAATATTTGCCATTTCATTCATTAGGCTTACTTTGGTGGCTAATAACGCATTAGCAGCATACTTGGTCATTTCAGCAGAACGGACATCCATGGTGACTATTCGATCTCGGTTGTGATTAAATGGTGAATACAATTCGCGCATCATCTCTGTTGTTCGAGGATTATCAGAACCGATGATAATTCGATCAGGTTTCATAAAGTCATCTATAGCAGCCCCATTTTTAATAAACTCAGGATTAGAAATAACATCAAATTCATGTGTTTCATCTCTCGCTGTAAGCTGCTTATTAATAGTTAGTTTAATTTCGTCTGCGGTGCCAACTGGGACGGTGGTTTCGCTTATAATTATTTTATAACTATTCATGTCTTTAGCAATGGCTTTTGCAGTGCTAAGGACATATTGAGTATCAACAATACCATTGTCATCACAAGGTGCATTAACGGCTATGAATTGATACAGGCCATGGTCGACCCCCTCTTTTGTTGAGGTGGTGAAATTTAAGCGACTTGCATCAATGTTTTCTTGAATCATTTGTTCCAAGCCTGGCTCGTGAAAATTAATGATTCCTTGGTTTAAGTTAGATATTTTGTCTGCATCTATATCTACACAAAGAACATCGTTACCTACTTGTGCTAAGCAGGCGCCAGTAACAAGGCCAACATAGCCTGATCCATAGATTGTAATTTTCATAATTAAGCAGTACAGGAAGTAGAATTGATAATTATCTTTAATATAACTCATTGAAGATAGTTTTTAAGTAATTGTGATAATTTTTACTATGAATATAGTCTTTATTTAGAGCATATCCGTAATTGAGAAATGTCTACAAAGTTACTGAATACAAGTTTTTTAAGAATTAGATTAATAAAACGTGGACGATTATATAAAAACACATAAATATATTACTTTTGTAGGTTGACACTCTCTTTGCTATGCCTCAGAATTCCCCGCTTAAATTTGGAGGGGTTCCCGAGCGGTCAAAGGGACTAGATTGTAAATCTGGCGCGTAAGCTTCGGAGGTTCGAATCCTCCCCCCTCCACCAATTTTATGTTTTGAATGTCACGGTTTGAGCTTTCGCTTATTGCGAGATATTTTGAGCGACGCGGATGTCGTATAGTGGTAATACCTCAGCCTTCCAAGCTGAAGCTGCGGGTTCGATTCCCG
Source organism: uncultured Cocleimonas sp. (assembly GCA_938041705.1). Lineage (GTDB taxonomy): Bacteria > Pseudomonadota > Gammaproteobacteria > Thiotrichales > Thiotrichaceae > Cocleimonas. The sequence goes on from CALISP010000277.1 coordinate 3,979, forward strand.
CCATCCGCTCCATTTTTGAGTTACATGAGTCGCTTGTGTGCTCATATAGCTCAGTTGGTAGAGCGCGTCCTTGGTAAGGACGAGGTCACCGGTTCAACTCCGGTTATGAGCTCCATTATTTAACCGTTGTTTTTGTATGCTGTGTCATAGTGTATGATTGGCGGCAATTTTTTAACATTATTTACAGTAATTTGTATATTGAATAAGGTGATACGTCATGTCTAAAGAAAAATTTGAGCGTAATAAGCCCCACGTAAATGTGGGAACAATCGGTCACGTAGACCATGGTAAAACTACTCTAACTGCAGCGTTAACAAAAGTTATGGCAGAGAAGATGGGTGGTGAGGCAAAAGCATTTGCAGATATAGACAATGCTCCAGAAGAAAGAGCGCGTGGTATAACTATCGCTACTTCTCACGTTGAGTATGAATCAGAAGCACGTCATTACGCTCACGTAGACTGTCCGGGTCACGCTGATTACGTAAAGAACATGATTACTGGTGCTGCACAGATGGATGGAGCAATACTTGTTGTATCTGCTGCAGACGGCCCAATGCCACAAACTCGTGA
>CALISP010000278.1 GCA_938041705.1 uncultured Cocleimonas sp.
ACTTTTGAAGCGTCTGCTTTATAAATAGCAGGACCGCAGCCGATGGTTACAGCTGTAAGCAAATCCATATCTGCTTCTTCGCCACACTTTTCTTTAAGATCTTTCGCGTACTTTTGAATCAACTCTTCTCTTTTAGACATATTTAAGCTCCCTTTGATATTAAACATCTATAGTGTCATTTTTGAAATGACCGTTAATAAATCTCAATACTATAGTTATATACCATTATTCAAAAAATAAAAATGACCAATAACTGCTATATATACTGAAATTAAATTACAATTTTCATATTACTATTGCAGAATTAAGCATCTTTTTCGATGTCAGTTTCGTCTATCAATTCTTCTGCAGAGTTTGTAATATCATCCAATGATTCACTTGCAGAATCGACAACATCACTAACCACACTATTTGCTGAATCAGTAACGCCACTTACAGCATCATCAACTGAATCTTTTACACTGCTAACAGCATCACTAGCTGTATCAGTAACATTACTAACAACATCAGTCGCTGAATCCTTAATGCCACTAACGGCATCTGATACTGAATCTTTTGCACCACTTACTGCATCGGTAACTGCACCAGTTGCACTATCGACAACACCACTTACAGCTTCGCTGGCTGAATCAGTAACGCCACTGACAACATCACCAACAGAATCTTTCACGCCGCTGATTGCATCGCCTGCAGAATCAGTAATATTACTAACAACGTCAGATGCTGAGTCTTTTATGCCACCAACGGCATCCGACACTGAGTCTGTAACGCCACTTACTGTATCAGTAACGGTATCTTTTGCAGTATCAATCGCAGAACTAGCCGCATCAGAGGCTGCATCCATTGCGTTATCAACTCCACCTGACAATAATTCTTTTATTTTATTTATGATTCCACCGAGCATAATCTTCATCCTTTGGGTTTAGTTAATCCGAAACGATTGTTACCGTTAAGAAGTGGTTATTACCTTAGTAAGTACCTTAAAATAATACTTTAGTTCATAAATCCGATTTAAAAAAGCCTAAACAGTGTTTAGTATCATTCCATGGTGTGGTTGTGAAAGGTCAAAACGAGTACATCACGATAGGCTGGCTTATCAATATCAACTGGATAAATTTCACTGACGCCATGCCAAACACTTTGATCATCAATAAGTAAAGCATCCCCCGCTTCTGTTAAAACACTACCAAATATCAACCTTTTAGCTTCATCATAAATATGATTAACGCCACCTGTAATATTTTCCCGTTTTAAAACCATGATTAAAATAAAGTCAGCGCCGTCACGATGAATGCCTTCAGGTGATGGGTTGCCGGCTTCTTCAGCATTAGCGACGATACGAAATTGATGAGCTTGGACACGCCAAGATTGTTCGTTATTAAAACTAAATTGAGGAGCTATAAGCTGGATAAAGCTTTTTAGGACCGGATTATTGATAGTATTTTGCTTGAAAGGCTCAAACTCTCTATAAATTCCACCATTCATATTATTTCTATAGGTGCTTTGAAAGTGAGGCTCATGTGGTAATAAGATAAGATCATCATTCATAATCCAGTTAAACACTGAATACCTTCTATAGCGGTAATGCCCACCATCACTTAGAAAGTTATCTGCAGGTAGATCATCCCAACTTTGATGAAATTGCTGATAATCCTCTGGCATTGTTAGGATAATGTTTGTCCATTGTGAATCTGTTATTTTCAAACCTTGCAATAATGAATAGCCTTGGTTTTTTAATTCTTTAGGTATATCAATGTGTTCCATTCAGCAGCTTTCTCTTACGTATTAAATTAACTTTTTGGTTATATTATCTTATAACAAAAATACACCCCCCACTTTTGATAGTTTTTTGTAGAATAACTATAAATAGGTTAAGCAGTGTAGTCTTTATCCGCCTTAAAAGTGATCTTGTCTAAGCTTTTTTGTTGGTTATACGGTTTAAAATCCATATCTGGATATAGAATAAAGAGAGTTCTATGAAACAATTATAAGCTTAACTGCTACATAAATAGTAAATGTCCAAAGTACTAGAGTATTTTAGGCTATATTATTTGAGTAAATATTTTAAAATTAATTTGGAGAAAAAAATGAGTTTAATGAGAACCTTAGGAAAAGTGGCAATGGGCGTTATCGTTGCTAAAGGTGTTGGGAAAATGATGGGTGGAGGACGTGGCGGAAGTTCAACTGGTGGTGGTCTAGGAGGCTTGTTAGGAGGTTTGTTAGGCGGAAAACAGTCTGGCGGTAATGTAGGTGGTGGGCTTGGCGATTTGTTAGGTGGCTTAACAGGTGGTAGCGCTAACGGTGGTGGACTAGGAGGAATCTTAGATTCACTTAGTGGCGGTTCACAAGGTGGTGGATTAGGTGGAACGTTGAATGATGCCTTACAGGGTAAGGAAGTATCTACAAATAATGAAGAAGAAGAGCAAGCTGAAATTTTATTGAAAGCAATGCTTAGTGCTGCAAAAGCAGATGGCGTTATTGATGAAGAAGAAAAACGTAAAATCACAGAGCATTTAGGTGACGTAAGTGATGAAGAAGCAAACTTTGTTCGTCAAGAGTTAGAAGCGCCTTTAGATACGCAGGGACTCATTAACAGTGTACCTCGTGGAATGGAACAACAAGTTTATTTCATGTCCTTGTTAGCTATTGATTTAGACTCTAATGAAGAAGCACACTATCTTGATGAGCTCGCTAAAGGGTTAAATATTTCACAAGATATATGCAATCAAATACATGAAAAAGTCGGCGCCCCAGCCCTTTATTCATAAAAACAGAAAGTTTTAAACTTTTATACCTTTTTCCTGAGTGGCTTAAAATAGTCATTCAGGAATTGAGTTCATCCGTAATTTTTTAACATATTGCATATTAACTAGAAACACCTTTTATCTTATAGTTTTGTATTCTTTGCAGAAACATTTAAAATCTATCTAGATGTAAATCATAAATTAGCAACTCTTATAATAAAAATTAGTTGAAATACAAATGTTAAAAAAATTCATGATCGAAAAAGTCGTTGAAGAACAAGTAACTGATACTACTGGTACTATAGTTTTCCATTTGGCTGATGAAAATGGTAATTGTAGAACTGTAAGTGGTTCTACATACCTTGATGAGAATCAAAAAGCTCGGGGCATTTCTACAGATAGTATTCGTGAATTACCTTTGATCGAGAGCTTATTTAGTAATCGTGACAAAAAAATTATAGAAGTAGAATTTGATCATTTCAATAAAGTCTACAACCGAGAGACTGACCAAACTATCAATCAAATCGCTTACGAAGCCGTTTTGAAA
>CALISP010000279.1 GCA_938041705.1 uncultured Cocleimonas sp.
CCAATTAAATCTATATGTTCTTTTGCAAGTTCTTTTAAATCGCCATGTACTTTTTGTATATGAAAGCAATCGTACATTATTTTGAGATTTGGTAAATTCAGATCTTTTAAGATAGCAACTGCAACATTCATATCACCCAAGAAATAATCAGGAACGTCGATTCTATTAATCGGCTCAATTAATATATCTATTCCATATTTCTCAGCTTTTTTTGCTGCGTAAAACAAATTATCTTTAAATACTTTCATTGCCAATTCTTGATCACAATTTGCTGTAACTTTTCCAGCCATAACATGCACATTAGGTGTTTTAATTTGAAACGCATATTCAATTGCTTGATCAATCACTTGATGAGCTTCATCACTTCTATCTGGATGAGCACAGATTCCAAACTCACCTATTTCTCTATTACCAATATCAGTGTTTAAACCTACCATTGGTAAACCTGTTTCCGTTAAAACATCTAGTACCGTTTGTGTTGAATAGGCAAAAGGCCAATGACATTCTACAGCGACAAAACCTGCTTTTTTTGCTGCACGGATACCTTCAATTAAATCCAGTTCTTGCCACAGATAGCCTAAATTAGCGGAGTGTTTTATCATATTTAAGATCTAATAAGTTCGATTGTACAAATACGGTTAACTTGCTTGTGTCGTTAAACCAAATAGTTTTCCTGACTTTAACTTAATAACTACTGCAATTAATAATAATAAAGCTGCCCAAGCAATTACAGGAGGAACCATATCGTGATTATGTGCAATTTGTCCTTGTACATCTATACTTAGTTTTACAACTAAATAATCCACAATAAATCCTGTGATTAACGCAACTACTCCAACACCACTAAGATAAGCAATAAGCGAACGTCGCCCTAATTCTTTACCAATGACACCTAAGGTTGAGATATTCGTTGCTGGTCCAGCCATTAAAAACACCATTGCCGTGCCAGGTGAAACACCCGCTAGCAATAAACCAGCGGCGATTGGAGTCGATGCCGTAGCACAAACATACATGGGAATTCCTACCACCAACATTACCAGCATTGCAGGTAAACCACTGCCCCATTCTGCGAGAAAAGATACAGGCACAAAGGTTTTAACCGCAGCCGCGAAAACTAGTCCTATACATAACCAAAATAAGACTTTATCAAATAGATCAACAAAGGAGTAGACCACACCATCCCAAGCACGTTGCAGTAAACTAATTTTTACTGGTTTAGCATCTGCTTTAGAGGAACTACAACAAGATTGTTCAGTAATTTCAACTGGCTCTGCTTTTTTGCTAGCACAACAACTGGTTTCAATAGTAGATTCCGATGTAACTGATGATATGGCAGGTTCTTTACTAACGTTATTATTTGAAACAATATTATCTTCCGATTTACCTACCAAAAGCCCTGCTGTTATTGCTGATGTAATTGCAGCAATTGGCCTCACAATTGCCATAAATGGTCCTAACAGGGCGAATGAAATACTTACTGAGTCTATACCTGTCTCTGGAGTAGAAACCAAAAATGAAACCGTTGCAGGCTTTGAAGCACCTGCCTTACGAAGTCCTAGTGCTGCGGGTATTACACCACATGAGCACAGTGGTAAAGGAGCTCCAAATAACGCTGCTTTTACAATTGAAGGTAAACCATTTCCACTTAGATGTTTATGCAGTAATTCAGTCGGTATCAAAGCTTTTATCAAACCACCAATGATCAGTCCCAATACTAACCAAGGTGCTGCTTCTAAACTAAGTTCTAGCAAGTTATTTAGAAAAGTCATGATAGCTTCACTCCTTTTGATTCATCATCCAAGGCGCTTAATATAGTGCATGATGTCGCTGGTTCATCACCGCCACAACAAGCATCTGAAATGACATAAAGTGCATCTCGCATCCTAGTAAGTTCCGTGATTTTATTCTCAATCTGTTCTAACTTTTGTTCTGCTATTGATTTTACTTCAGAACAGCTATGTTGATCTTTCTCAACACGCAACGTCAACAATTCTGAAATTTCATTTAAAGAAAAACCCACTGACTTAGCTTGGTGAATGAATTTCAATTGCTTCAATGATTCAGCATCATATTCTCGGTAACCAGAATCTGTTCGTGATACAGGCTGCAACAAACCCTTCTTCTCGTAATAGCGCAGGGTTTCAACTTGAAAACCCGTTTGTTTAGATAGCTCACCAATTCTCATAGTTAACTCAACTTCTTTGAAAGCGATAATAAATAAATTAACTAAAGTATAAACCCTAAAGCTAACTTTAGGGTCAAGGATTTTTAAAGTGAACTTGAATAAGCCCAATTCACACCAACAATATGAATGTCTAGCAAACTATTGTTTATCGACTAAACTATAAACGTTAGGCTAATTTTAGAATACTAGAGAACGTTGCAATAATAATAATGCAATACTCTCTCATCAAAGGAGATCCACATGAACGGTATAGATACAATTAAGATATTAGGCAGCCTTCTTGGCAACGGTGCATTATCAAAAGGCTCAGGAGGAAATGTATTAGGCAATATCCTTGGTTCAGCTTTAGGTGGTGCACAGAATCAACAAACTCAAGGCGGCGGCATGTTAGGCGATGTTTTGGGTGGTTTAATAGGTGGCAACCAGCGTAATACTGGCGGTGGAGGAATGGCTGACATACTCGGTGGGCTTCTTGGTGGTCAACAACAGCAACAAGGTGGCGGCGGTTTAGGTGATCTTCTTGGAAGTCTTACGGGCGGCGGCGGTCAAAGTGGTGGTGGTCTTGGTGACTTATTAGGTAGCTTAGCTGGCGGACGTCAACAACAAGCACCACAAGGTGGCGGCATGGGTGACATTCTCGGTAGCATTCTTGGCGGCGGCAGTGGCGGAAACGCTGGTGGCTTAGGTGGTTCGGGTGGTCTAGGTGGATTACTAGGTGGTGCATTAACTAAATATGCTCAAAACCAAAATGCAGACGTACCAAACCATGACCATTCAAATTGTGACCATTTACCGATGGGCGTTAATCAAAATGAAGCCGCTGATCAAGCGACGTTAATTATCCGTGCAATGATAAATGCAGCTAAGTCAGATGGCAGCATCGACGAAGCAGAGCAGGAAAAAGTTGTTGGTAAATTAGGTGACGTATCTCAAGAAGAAGCAGATTTCGTTCGTAGCGAATTCCGTGCTCCTTTAGACGTTGATGCATTTGTAAGAAGCATTCCCCGAGGAATGGAACAACAAATATACGCCGTATCATTAATGGCAATTGATCTAGATACTAATAAAGAAGCTCATTACTTAGACTCGCTAGCGAAAGGTTTGAATATTCAGCCTCAGTTAGCAAATCAGATTCATGAGCAATTAGGTGCACCAGCTATTTACTCTTAAACATAAGAGTTCAGCACACAAAAAAGCGGCAATATAGCCGCTTTTTTGTGTTTGTGTTTTCTAAAAGACATCCCCCTACTTTTAATACATTATTTGAGGTTTATTTAAATTAATTAATAAAAATATTCAAGCATTAAGTTTTTTAGCATTCTCAAAAGCATTCCAATCATCAAAACCAAATGGAGTTTTAGCCGTATCAATTACACGACGTTTCAAAGTTTGTAATTCTATTTTAAGGTCTGATGAATGCTTTACAAAATGGATTAATTTTCCGCTTTCAGTATGACCTTTAAAATAAATCATCGATTGGTTTTGATGAGCGATAAGGTCAATATAGAAAATAACCTGTTTACCTAAATGTTCTACTTTTAGCCCAACTTCACGTTCATTATCCAATGATTTATGCAAATCATTAATCCAGATAACGATATCCGTATTAGTTACTTTTTTACTGGTTTGAGGATTAAGTAATATCTGACAATTAGAAATTATTGCCTTACTTCTTAAGCTTATTGAATTGAGAATATCTTCTTTCGAAAAATCATTATAAGTAGCTTCCATACCAACTTCCTTTTTGTTTTTTTGTTCCTATAATTAATTAGTGTTTTATAAGTCTCATAAGTTCATTTAGTGCTTGTGAATCACATTGAATACTGAATAACCTCAGTTAGAAAACACCCCCCCTACTTTTAAGTAATACTTCATTTTGTTGTTTAAAAACGTAAAGAGAACATATGAAGAGTTAAGTACATCCAAATAATACAAATCAGAATTATTACGTTATCTAATTGATTGTCGCAATGACATACTGTTTAGACCTTTTACTTATTGAAGGCTATATGGCCAAACTGATAACATAAATAACCAATGACCTCAGTTAAAGACCCACTTTTACAGCCTTTTCAGCTTCGCCATCTAAGCTTACGAAATCGTATTATTAGCACCTCGCATGCTCCGGCGTATGCTGAACAAGGTCATCCTCGTGATCAATACCGTTTGTATCATGAAGAGAAAGCCAAAGGAGGTGTGGCGCTAACCATGATAGGCGGATCAACCAATATCTCACCCGATAGCCCATCTGTTTTTGGTCAGCTATACGCAGGAGATGACAGCATTTTGCCATGGTTTGAGAAGCTGACTTCTGACGTAAAACAACATGGCGCGGCAATTATGTGTCAGATTACCCACATGGGTCGTCGCACCTCAAGTGATGATGGTCATTGGCTTCCTGTTATTGGCCCTTCGGAAACGCGCGAACGCGCACATCGTTCTTATCCAAAGACGATGGAAGATTTTGACCTTCAACGAGTAATAAAACACTTTGCAGAAACAGCATTACGCTGTAAACAAGGTGGCTTTGATGGTATTGAAATACTGTCGCATTCACATTTACTCGGTCAATTTCTCTCGCCATTAGTCAATAAACGCGAAGATGATTATGGTGGTAGTTTAAACAATCGCCTACGTTTAACGCTTCAAGTATTAGACGCAATACGTGACAAAGTAGGTACTGATTTTATCGTAGGTCTGCGAATTACAGGTGATGAGTTAACTGAAGGTGGACTTGAGGCAGTTGAATGCATCGAAATAGCCAAACTACTTGAAGCATCTGGAATGGTTGATTACCTTAATATACTAGCAGGGGCACCTTATGATGACTTAGGCTTGGCAGGCTGGGTATCACCTATGGGAATGCCTTCTGCACCGTATTTATCTATTGCTGCTGATATACGTAAAGCGGTATCGATACCGATTATGCATGCAGGAGGAATTGCTGATATTGCTACAGCACGTTGGGCAATCAACGATGGCTTAGTCGATTTAGTAGGCATGACACGAGCACAAATTGCTGACCCTCACCTAGTCAACAAAATATCACAAGGCAAAGAAGAAGATATTCGACCCTGTGTGGGAATGGGCTATTGCGTCGATAGAGTCAACCAAGGTAAACAAGCTTTGTGTGGGCACAACCCTGCAACAGGTCGCGAACAAACTCTTTCACATTTTATTACATCAGATAATAAAAACAACAGTAAAAATGCAGTTGTAGTTGGTGCAGGACCAGCAGGTTTAGAAGCAGCTCGAGTATTGTCACTACGTGGTTTTAAGGTCACTTTATTCGAGGCATCTAACAAACTTGGTGGGCAAATAATCCTTGCTTCCAAAGGTAGTACCCGAAATCAACTATGGGGAGTTGCTGATTGGTTAATTGAGCAAGTTACAAAACTAGATATTGATATCCGTACTAACAACTATGCCGAAGCTGACGACATACTTGCAGAAAACCCTGATTTAGTGGTAATTGCAACTGGCGGAATGCCAGAAACATTGGATGTTAACGGCTCAGAATATACCGTAAGCAGTTGGGACGTACTCTACGGAGAAACTTTAAAAGGTGAAGTATTAGTCTTTGATGATCATGGAGATCATCAAGCGGCAGTTACAGCTAATGTCATTGCTAATTCTGGTTGTGAAGTACTATTCGTCACACCAGATAGAACTACCCTACATGACCTTGGCCCAACCAATTCATCAGTAGTACATCGTGATCTTTACTTAGCTGGCGTTAGTTTCCAAACCGATCTTGATATTATTGATATTAAAAAGAATAAAGGTCGACTAAGCGTTATATTAAAAAACGTTCTAACCAAACAAAAACAAACAAAAACTGTCGATCATGTGGTGATAGAAAACGGTACTAAGGCAAATGCAGACGTTTACGAAACACTTAAAGCACAATCGAAAAATCATGGTGAAATAGATATAAATACCCTAGCAGATGGCAAATTAAAACTGCCTAAAAATAATCCAGAAGGCTCGTTTGATTTAGTTCGTGTTGGTGATGCAGTTTCATCAAGGAATATACATGCGGCGATTTATGATGCTTTAAGAGTTGCTTCTTTCTATTAGGGTTTAATAAAAGACACCCCCCTACTTTTTGATACTTTAAGGAATAAATGAACACTAGCAATAAGGCAGCGAAACCTAGAGATCGAGGTATCCCACGCACATTAACGGTTAAGTCAGCATCTCAACTTACCCAAAATATGCGTCGTATAACCTTGAAAGTAGATGCTACGGAATATTTCCCACCTAATTCAGAAGGTGCCTTCATGAAGCTACTGTTTGATGAAGAAGGTAAAGATAAACCCACAATGAGGACCTATACATTATCGCAGCAACGTTCTGATTCGAATGAAGTTGATATAGATTTTATGATTCACACTGGTGAGGATGGAATTACCCATGGCATCGCAGCACCTTGGTCTTTGAAAGCTCAATCAGGCGATGTTATTTCCTTATTTGGACCTGGCCCAGCTAAATTTATTAATCTTAATGCGGATTCGTTTTTATTAGCAGCTGATATGACTGCGTTGCCGGCATTATCTGCAAACCTCAAATTACTACCAAAAAATGCCTCAGGAAAGGCCTTCATTGAAATCATTAGCGAAGCTGATAAACAAGATTTAGTAAAGCCTAAAAATATCGAAATAACTTGGGTGATCAATGATAAACCTGGCTCTGATGCCTCTCCATTATTTCATGCAATCAAACAATCTGATTGGCAGAAGGGACAGATATCTGTTTGGTCTGCGTGTGAATTTAAAACGATGAAGAAAATTCGACAGCATTTAAAAGTTGATCGTGAAGTCGAAAGATCACATCTGTATGTCTCTAGTTATTGGAAGAAAGGCAATACAGAAGAAGAACATAAAGCATTTAGAATGGAGGATAAAAAAGAAGCTCAAAAGTAATCAAATAAGCCTTTTAAATATCTTATTTTTCAGGGCAAGGTGAACCTGCCACTCCCCAATTCAAAACATCATCAATATGCTTTTGCAAAGTGTAAGGCGCAGACTCTCTATTTCCACCTGGATTCCATCCCCATAAAACAGGTCCCTTAAGACTAGCATCATGCTGCAAATGCTCTGCTATTTGAAGGTAACTCTCTCGACCACCGTTGCGTTTAGAATCTTTTAATTGCTCGCAAATTTCTTTAGATGATTTACCAAACCATTGAAACTCAACTGGTGCTAAAGACCAAGCAATCCCATATTGTGGAGGTGCATGATTAGCCGTTTCTAAGTTTTCACTTGTCAGATGACAGGTTGAACAAAGTAAGGTTTTAGCGCCTATTCTAGTTTCATCTGCGTGAATATTCATACCGTGTGGACGAGTCTTGCCATAACTTGGGCCTGACCACATTGGGATATTTTCTTTACCCACATGGCAATTCGCACAACGTGGATGTGAAGTCACTTCATAAACACGTTGCCAAGCCTGTAAACCTTGTTCAACACTAACCGAACCTTCAGCAGGTGGGGTAATCAACAGCTTTCCAGATTCTGCATAAACCATAAGACTAAAAAATAAAGCAGAAGCACCAACGATTAATCTAGTTGTAGAGATAGTTTTCATAGTTAATAAATCCTATTTTCCTTACACAAAGTCGATGTGTTTGTTCATCGGTAACTCACGAATACGTTTACCTGTCGCAGCAAATACTGCGTTAGCTAAGGCTGGGATTGATGGTGGAGTTCCTGGCTCTCCAACCCCAGAAATCTTCGGGTTATTTTCCAATATAGCGACTTCGATTTCGGGAACTTGATACATAAGCATTGCTGGATAATCATGAAAATTTGACTGAGTAACCATTCCGTCTTCAAAGGTAATTTCACCACTGATGGCTGAAGTCAGTCCATAAATAATGCCAGATTGAATTTGTGCCTCGATATTACGTGGGTCTATTGCAACACCTACATCGACAGCACAATAAACCTTATCGATTTTGATACCTTTATCCGTCATACTGACATCAATAATCTGTGCTGTGTGTGCTCCAAACGATAACGTATAAGCAAAGCCACGACCACCGCCATTTGCACTTTTACGACCTTTCCAGCCAGCCATTTCTGCCACTTTCTCAACGACCATATTTCCTGGAGGTGCTAATTTACCAAACATTTCTAAGCGCATAGCGACAGGGTCAATATTTTTACTTGATGCTAATTCATCCATGAAACTTTCATGGAGAAAACCATTATAAGATGCACCTACTGAGCGCCAGAATCCAACAGGTATATCTAATTCAGGGGCATAAGTACGTATACGTACGTTTTCAATATCATCTGGTTGACCAGCCGTTCCTTCAGCTATTAAAGGATCTGGTCCAATTGCTGGAAATGGCGCACGCTTAGACATTGATAACATGATAGAAGGACTGGCAATTTGTACATCGAGTGCTAATGGTTTTTTATCACCCATAACACCTTTAAATCGCCCTATAGCGGCGGGACGATAAAAATCATGTCGCATGTCTTCTTCTCGACTCCATGTTACTTTTACAGGCTTACCATCGGTTTGAGTTGCAACTTTATACGCAATGACAGCAAAATCACTTTCAGAACGTCTTCCAAACCCACCACCTAAGTAGGTAGTGTGGATATGGACTTTATCTTCTTCTAAACCATCGACTCCCATAATGAGATCGCGAAAACTAGTAGGTGCTTGAGCACCTGTCCAAATATCAGCTCGCCCATCTTTTACCTGAGCAACTGCTGACATTGGTTCCATAGTGGAATGAGCTAAATGAGGCACACGATACTCTGCTTCGATCTGATCACCAGCATCTGCAAATATAAGTTCAACGTCACCTTTTTCATCAAAGCTTCCATTGGGTTCTGTCGCAAAACTATCTTCGTAGACTTTCATGATACCTGCGGTATCGGCTGGATAGCTCGCTGTATCCCATTCAACTTCAATAGCATCCGCAGCTTTGAAAGCTCGCCATGTGTTGTTGGCAATAACCGCAAAGCCAGTCTCAACGCCATTGTTTTCGATTTTTATTATTTTCTCAACACCGGGCATAGTTTCTGCTTTAGTGACATCCGAAGATTTAATACCTGCTCCAAATCTTGGACTCATTTTTACAGTGGCATGTAGCATGCCTTCTTTTATGACGTCAATCGCAAATTCAGCCGAGCCGTTAGTTTTAGCTGGAATATCAATACGAGGGACTGATTTACCAATATAACGCCATTGTGAAGGATCTCTCAAGGGTGGATCTGAAGGTACTTCGATAGTAGCTGCTTTTACTGCCAACGCCGTGTATGAGAGTTTTTCACTATTATTCGGATTAATCACATGACCATCTTCGGTCTTCAGCGTTGTAGCTTTTACACCCCACTCTTCAGCGGCTGCCAGAGTCAGAGCCAATCTTGCACTCGCACCTGCACTTCGCATTTTAATAAAACCATCGGGAGTTGACTGTGAACCACCGGTAATTTGTAAGCCTAAAAACTTAGCCGGAATATGAGAAAGGCTTCTAATTCTAGTCGCCATTGCACCGTGGTCATACTGATGGCCAGCCAATGCTTCCAACATTATTCCAACGTAATAACTATTACTCGCTGGACCGTGTTCGGTCTTGATGGTTTTCCAATCTAAATCTAACTCTTCTGCAACCATCATTGCCAAGGTACTGTGGATTCCCTGACCCATTTCAGCGCGAGGTGTGATTACTGTAACCCCCTCTTGATCAATTTTAATGTAAGGATTTAAACTAGAAAAATCAGGCTCTAAAGCATCATCTCCATCCAAAAGCGGGTTAGGTAGTGCTTGTTTGTATTTGTAAGTACCAAATAATACGCCACCTGTAATGGCTGTTGCGGCAACTAAAAAAGTTCTACGCGTAATTTTTCCTAGAGTACCCATGACTTAAGCCTCTTTGATAGATTTGGCGGCAGCATGAATAGCAGCGCGTATTCTTGGGTAAGCACCACAACGGCAGATATTGCCTGACATTACTTGATCAATATCATCATCAGACGGATTGGGGTTGCTACTAAGTAAAGCAGTCGCAGACATTATCTGACCTGACTGACAGTAACCACATTG
>CALISP010000280.1 GCA_938041705.1 uncultured Cocleimonas sp.
GCATCACGGCCTGCGGCTTTTTCTTCTTCATATAGCTTTTGAGCTTTTTGTTTTTCTAAGACTTCACCAATCACTGGCTTGCCGTCGATCCACACGGTGAATTCTGACACCACACCTTTCTCTGGTGTTGGGAAGCTATAGATTGCTTCTAAGTCTTCTTGGTTTGGGTTGCTAAAGGTTTGATCAACTTCGGTAATCGCATAGCCATCTTCTATCGTTACATTTACATGATGCGATTTGATTGATAATGCAGGCTTGCTTGAATCGACAGGTGTCATTAAACCTGCTGCCATGACTGACGTGGTTGCGCCTAGTGCGATTATTCCCGCTGTTGCAATTGCCAGTACTATATTAAAAGCACTATTAGTTATTTTTCGTAATACTTTCTTAATTCTAGTTGTAAAGAACGCTTTCATTATTATTCTCCTGAAATCCGTTAGATCGCAGCGATGTAAATGCTTGCGACAAACAAGAGATTAAATGAATACTACTTATGAGCAACTATTAGGAAAATAGTTTGATTAAAGAAGACTTATGGTATTATATATTGATACTTTATCGGATTAAAAATGACACCCCCCTACTTTTACGAAGTATTACTGTGGCAGAGATTTAGAAATTATTTAAACAGATGCTGAGATATGCTTTAAGAAACCATTTGAGGTTAATGGCTTAGACCAAAGAAAGCCTTGTCCTTGATCACAACCTAGTTGTTTTAATACATCCCATTCTTGATTCGTCTCTACACCTTCAGCAACAATCTTTAAACCTAGAGCCCTAGCCATTCTGATGATGGCATCAACAATCGCAAAGTTTTCTGATGACTTGTGAATATCTGTGATAAACGATCGATCTATTTTTAAAGTATCTACCTTAAATTTAGTGAGATACCCTAAATTAGAATAACCAGTACCGAAATCATCTATAGAGAGTGTTACCCCTAGATCTTTGATTCGACTTAGCTCATCTATCATATCTTTATTATCTTGAAATAAGATATGTTCAGTTAACTCCAACTCTAAATATTGAGCATCTAACTGAGAACTTTTTAATTCTCTATTGATGATATTTTCTAACCCACCACGAACAAATTGAGCTGCTGATATATTCACTGAGATGGATATATCTTCAAAACCATTTTCATGGAGTTCTTTACAAAGCACACAAGCTCGTGAAATTACCCATTCACCTAAATTACAGATTAATTCGGTAGATTCAATCAATGGAATAAATTCTGCAGGAGAAATATTTTCAGGGTTATTTCTCACCCATCTAATTAGTGCTTCGGCACTTTCTATTTTTCCTGTGCCAATATTTATCTTTGGCTGTAAAAATAACTCCAAATCATTATTATAAAGGGCTAATTTTAATTCTTTTATGATTCTAAGCTTTCTAGATGACTGAAAAGAAAGCTCTTCATCATAAAAAGAGCTTTTATTTTTACCTAATTCTTTTGCACGATACATTGCCAAATCAGCTTTTTTAAGAAGATATTCAAAGCTTTCAACTTGTTTACCATCGCAAGATGCAATTCCTAAGGATGCTGTAATTTCAATATTGTTATCAAATATTTTTGCAGGTTTAGAAACATTTCGAAGGATACCGTGTGATAGATGCTTCATATCATAATTTTTAGGTCTAATCAGCATCAACAAAAACTCATCACCACTTAACCTACAAACAATATCATTACCTTGTATCAAGCAAAGTAAACGACTTGCTATTTTTTTTAATACTTCATCTCCTGTTGAGTGGTTATAGTAATCGTTAATCGATTTGAAATTATCTATATCTAAAAAGAGAAAAGAGATCTGGTTTTTGTTCTGATTTATTTCATTAGTAAACAATTTGTATTTTTCTATACAATTGAATCTACTGGATAAACCAGTGAGTGGATCAAAATGTATTAGACGTTCTATCTCATTTCTGGACGTATTTACATTTAGTACCTCGGCCTTTAATTTTTTTAAGGCATATTTCATATCGCTGTTAAAACGCCATGCGGTATACCCTGAAGCACTTAGGAAGATAAGCACTACGCACATCTCCCAGTAACCAAATTCTGAAACAATGGCATTATTATTATTTTTGATAGTATCTACACTTACATAAACTAATAGACTGACAATAAAAAAGTAGACAATTAAGAAAGTTCTAGAACTTGCTATTAAGGCCGAAACCATTAAAAACACTGGATAAATTAAAATTACCGAGGAAGAAAGAAGCCCTCCTTTAACCCAGAAAAAATAACTAATAACAAGTAAGTTTGACCATAGGTATAGTTGCTTTACTAATATTATTTTATTCCTGTTAATGAGAGGAAGTAAGGCACACATCAATGCCCCATCTAATACTAAAAGATATATGGTTTCAACAGGATGTTTTAAAACGTAACTAAAAATAATAGCTGCCAAAATGACAACTAGCGTGAAATATACGATTTGTTGGAGACGACGAATAACCATTGAGTTATTTTTATCTCTTATCGATTTAATATTATTCATGAACTTTACTTATTTTTATTTTGTTTGCGTACAACTTTAATTAACTATAGTAGCCCACTTTCATAAAGCACGTGTATTTCTCCGATTAACGGACTCATATTCATTATTTTTCATAGAGTTATCGATAATGGAAGTAATAAAGCAATACTAATGATGAGAGAATTGTTTTTAAATTTTAACTTTATTAATAAGAAGGTTATATTTGCGATAAATACTGAGGATATAAATTGTATCTATTTAAAAGTCCCCCCATCCCACCACTATTGTAAGGTATACGTTTGATGACTTAATTATTACTTAGCCTTCATCAGGCATTTCATTGCAGAGCTTACTTGAACCCTATGGAGTATGATTAACCGTAGGCAACCTTAGGAAGCCAAGTAACAATCAAAGGGAAGAAAAATATTATTGCAACTCCGATAAGTTGAATAATCATAAAAGGAATAATACCTTTATAAATTGTGATGGTATCAATACCTTTAGGAGCCACTCCTTTCATATAAAACAGCGCGAATCCCACAGGTGGTGTTATAAACGACGTTTGTAAACATACGGCAAAAAGTACAGCAAACCAGACTAAATCAATTCCCATATTCGCTAGAACTGGCGCTATCAATGGAAGAATAATCAGAGTAATTTCAATCCAATCTAATACAAAACCCAATAAAAAAGTGACCAATAATATAATTGCAACGACCCCATAAGGACCAAAAGGTAAACTCATTAGTGCGGCTTCTATTAATTCATCACCACCAAAACCTCTTAATACCAATGAAAATGCCGTTGCACCAACAAAGAGAGCAAAAATATAAGACGTAGTTCTCATGGTGTTTTGCAATACATCTTGCAAGCCTGAAAATGATAGTCGTCGCCTGGCTAATGCGAGTAACATAGCTCCTAGAGCACCAACTCCTGAAGCTTCTGTGGGGGTAGCTATTCCCATAAAAATACTACCTAGCACGGCAATTATAAGACCCGCTGGAGGTATTGTGGATTTAAGTACGTTCAATACTAATTTAAAAGAAACAGGCTCAGCATCTTTAGGTGCAGGCGCGACTGATGGACGAAGCCAAGCATAAATCAGAATAAATAAGGCATAGAGTAAACCAAGCATTAACCCAGGAAATACTGCACCCATGAATAGGTCACCCACGGATACACGAATTTGATCAGCCATGAGAACCAACATGATTGAAGGTGGAATCAATATACCTAATGTTCCTGTAGCGCAGACAACTCCACAGGCTAAGGCAGAATCATATTGATGCTTTAACATTAGCGGCACACCAAGCACAGCTAGCAATACGACTGCTGCACCAATAATGCCGGTAGAAGCAGCCAATAAAACACCAATAAGCACTACCGTAATTGCTAAACCACCACGTACCCGGCCAAATAGCTTGGTCAAGTCTGTCATTAAATCTTCAGCGATGCCGGATTTATCCATCATGATTCCCATGAACACGAACATGGGCAATGCCACCAGAACCCAGTTATTCATCACCGCATAAATACGTGCAACAACGATTGAACTGTAGCCCCAATCAACACCAAAAAATGTATCAAGATAAGTGTCGGAAAAAACCGAAATCGCAGTGAAAGCAACAGCTAAGCCACCCATTAACCAAGCCACTGGATAACCTGTAAAAATTAAAACAATAAAAGATATAAATAGCGCAATAGCCATGTATTGAACAGGATCACTAATCATTTTTGTGCTCCTTCTTCAATAAACTCTGGTGAAGCTGGACCTTTTTTGATGCTTTCTATGACTCTTAATAGTCGGGCAAAGCCGACTGAAAATAATAAAATAAAACTAAATAAGAGACAGCCTTTGATAAGCCAGCGGTAAGATAAGCCATTAGCTGATGTAGAGGTCTCACTTGTCGTCCAAGAGAGCTCTACAAATGAGAGTGAAAAATAGATAATAAAACATACGAAAGGAAGAAACAGTAGCAATAAGCCAAATAATTCAAGCCACATTTGCGCTCGAAACCCTAGTCTTTCTTGAATTACATCGACTCTAACGTGATCATCTGAAATAAATGTATAAGATAAGCCTACGAGCCAAGCTGCAGCATAAAGATACCATTGCAATTCCTCTAACTCGATCATGCCTTGGCTGAAAGCATAGCGTAAGATTACATTACCTATGATTACAAATAAAAGAACTAACCACAACCAGCTAAATAGCCTCCCGATCATATTCACGACTTGATCTATCTTTCGAGAAATTGGGTTATCTTGTAATGCGGGTTTATCATGGTGAAGCAATTCACTCACATTTTTAATAACATCAATATTGCTATCCAATTCAGCTTGTTTCGCCACAATCAATCTTCTCCTAAAACAAGTTAGTTTTATAAAAAAATTGCTCTGTGATCTATTGATCACAGAGCAATAATCTTACCCCTACAGTAATCTACAATAAGTCTAGCTGATTTTTAATCATAGTCTCGTGGTAGATATCCCATTTCTTTCCAAATTTGGTAATCAGCGTGGAATGCTTGCTGTGATGCCCAAATTTTAGCGAAGTCTGCATCTTTAGCTGCTTCTTCTTTCATTATAATGCCTGTTACTCGCTTGAGTTCATCAATAACGTCATTAGGAAGTTTAGCTGCGGTTACACCTTTAGAAGGGAAACTTTTAATTTGCTTACCTTGTAAGGCTTCACCCGTAGTGATTGCGCGCATTGTTGCTGCAGTACAAGCCATTTCGAAAAGTGCTTGGTCCGACTTAGCCATTGCATTCCACTTATCTAAGTTAATTAATAGATGTGTAGATGTAGAAGGCTGATGCCATCCTGGAAAGAGGTTAAATTTAGCAATTTTATGGAAGCCTAAAATCTCATCAATCGCAGGCATTGAATACTCAGTCGCATCTAAAGTGCCTTTCTCTAACGCTGCAAAGATTTCACCACCCGCCATTAACGTTGCAGAAGCTCCGATGCGGTTTAGAACCATTCCACCAAGACCTGAGAAACGGATCTTTAAGCCTTTCATATCATCCAATGATTTAATAGGCTTTCTGTACCAACCCGCAGTCTCTGGACCAATGGTGCTACACAAAAGTGGATGAATATTTTGCTTATGGTAAAGCTCAGCAGCTAAACCTGCTCCCTCTCCTTCAAACCACCAAGATGCATATTCCCAAGGCTCCATTCCGAATGGAACAGCAGAGAATAATACGGCTGATGGGATACGACCTTGGTCATAAGCTAAGTAATTATAAGCGGCAGGTAAATCACCTTTACTAATTGAAGGTGATATTTCTAATGGAGGTACAATTTTACCTGGCTCGTAGATTTTAAGATTAATACGGCCGTTAGTGACTTCCTTAAGTGTTTTAGATACACGAGCAATCGGGTCACCTAGTGCTGGCCAACCAGTATTAAAGGTTGCTTGTACTTTCCAACGAATTTTATCTTCTGCATTCGCAGTAGAATGTACAACAGTACTAAGGCATACCGCAGTAACAACTGCTATTGCAGGTGCTTTGCTAAACATCTTTGTTAATAATTTCATTTGTTCTCCTTAACTCAGTTCATGATTAGTAATCGAAGCGCAACAAAAAAACAAAATTTGCAGCTCCTAGGTTTGGGCTTTTAAACCCTCTGATTCTTATAGAAATCTATTTTTGTATTATTTAGTCTAGGTCAGATAATTTATAAATTCAACTAAATGATACTATTTTTATCATTTAGTTGAATTCGATATTAGACTAAGGTAGTTTAGTTTGATAAAGAATGAACATTAAATAAGAACTGTATTGATATTTAGAACTATATAAGGCGTTTTAACTTTAGACTTCACAATAACTCAGCTAGAATCGCCTCACACCGAAAGTAGCCAGCAAAATATGTTTTTTCATTACTACTTGTTAAAAGCAATAGGAAACTTATTCAAACGTGACTAACCAAAAATCTACTCGTAACTCACCTCGTCGAATTCTTGAGATTATCGAGGCAATTTGTCAAAACCCTCAATCGGCAAATGCCTCTCATCTATCCAAAGCACTAGATATTCCTGCTCCAACGATATATCGATGGCTAGATACGTTATGTGAAGAAGGCTTCATAGCTGCTCATACTTCTGGCTATTATGTGCCTGGAGAACGATTTAGAAATATGATGCTCACAAGCTTGCAGTACGAACCAAAAGTCACAGAAAGACGCTCAATATTGCGATCACTTTCTGAAAAACTTAATGAGACTGTCAGTCTTTCCATCCCACACGGAACCAAGCTAATTTACTTTGATCGCATGGAGTCACATTGGCCATTTCAAGTAAATCTAAAAGTAGGAGCACCACTGCCATTGCATTGCTGTGCCTCAGGAAAACTATATCTTTCAACCTTAGAGCCCGAAGTTGCTTTAAATGTTTATGAAAAAATAGCAAAAGTAAAACCTGCTAGAAATACTATTATTAATTCGAACGAGTTCATCAAAGAACTCGCAAAAATACGAAAAACAGGTTATTCAATTGATAATGAAGAATGGTTCGATGACATGGTTGGTGCTGCCGTTCCGATCTTTGATGATAATGGTACGATGATAGCCAGCTTGTCTACACACGCATTAGCGACAAGAAAAACGATTGAAAATCTTCAAGATGAAATCCCCTTGATGACAAATGCTGTTAAAGAATTAAAGTCTTGCCTTATATCCTAATAATTTCTGAATAGATGCCTAAATAGTTTCTAAGACTCTCCTATTCATTTACTTCAATTATTTTTTACAAAAAGTCATAAATACTACTTTTAGCTTTCATTAATATTGATAGTCACGTAACTTAATTATCTAATTGATAATAATTCTCTCAATTAACGCTTGATAATAAATCTATTAAATGAAAGAATATTTCTCATTAAGCATGGAATCCCTTTTGGGCTTATCAAAATATTTATATGTTTTTGGAGAATGTCATGAGTGAAGTAAATAGCATTATTGAAATAAAAAATTTCATCAATGGCGAATGGATTTCTAATGGTGACTTGGAAACAGTTCAATTAAAGAATCCTTCAACCGGAGAAGTGATAAGTAATGTGCCGATGTCCACTCCGGAAATATCAGAAAAAGCAGTACAGGCTGCTGCAGATGCTTACCCAGCTTGGCGCTCTACTCCATTACCTAAACGCATGGATTACATCTTCAAGATTTGTACGGTAATGCAAGAGAATCTTGAAGAATTGGCTCAAGCGATTGCAATTGACCAGGCAAAACATATCTCTGAGGCTCGAGGAGAAGTTGGAAGAGTCATTGAGATAGTTCAAATGGCTTGCAGTATCCCAACCTTGATGCAAGGCGAAACTATTCAAGGTATCGCGACTAATATCAATGGTCGAGTTATTAAAGCACCGCTAGGTGTTTTCTGTGGTGTAGCTCCGTTTAATTTTCCTGCTTTGGTATTCGGCTGGTTCATTCCAATCGCTATTGGTACTGGAAACACTTTTGTTTATAAGCCCTCTACAGACTCACCACTTTTCATGCAGAAAATGATGCAATTACTCAGTGATATTGGTTTACCGAATGGAGTAGTTAATGTCGTTCATGGAGAACGCGAGGTAGTCGAAACTTGGTACGAAAATGATGATGTCGCTGGTGTTTGCTTGGTGGGCTCAACTCCAACAGCAAAAGCAATTGCTCAAGGCTGTGGTCGCAATGGCAAGAAAACTATGTTGCTCGGTGGTGCTAAAAACTTCTTAGTCGCTATGGAAGATGCTCCTATGGATTTACTAATAAGAGAAATCTTAATGTCTGGTTATGGTTCTGCTGGTCAACGTTGCTTAGCAGTATCCAATATTGCTGTAGTTGATGAGATTTATGATGAGTTTGTGGAGAGATTAATCACCGCATCAAAAGAAATCACACTCGGTGACGCTAGAGACCCAGATATTATTATGGGTCCTGTGATTTCAGAAAGTGCTAAAGAGCGGATTCTGAATTATATTGATATTGGACTCAACCAAGGAGCAACCCTTGCACTAGATGGTCGTAATCCTGACCTACCTGTTGCCAATAAAGACGGTTACTTTATTGGGCCAACCATATTTACCGATGTCACTCCATGCATGCAAATAGCCAAAGAAGAAATCTTTGGTCCAGTTTTGAGCATTCTCAAAGTAGGTTGCATTGATAGTGCTCTAAAAATGATTAGTGACCATGATATGGGCAATGGTGCCTGTATATTTACTCAAAACACTTTCTATACTGAAAAATTCATCAACGAAGCTGATGTTGGTATGGTGGGCGTAAACGTCGGCGTTTGTGCACCTCATCCTTATCTCCCTTTTGGGGGAATCAAAAATTCTTTGGTAGGTAACAATAAGGTTCAAGGTAAAGATGCTGTAGATTTTTTCACTCAAAATAAAGTTGCCACAGTTCGTACTGTCGATCCAATGGATAATGGCTCAATAACAGCCAAAAATATAGATCCAAGTGTCCGCAGTTGTGTTGCTGGTTAATTTAACTAATGACTTACTCTACTTCAGACGAACACACCCAATTTGATTATATAATCGTAGGAGCTGGTTCTGCTGGATGTGTATTAGCTAATAGATTATCTACTGATCCTGCAAATAAAGTGTTATTGCTTGAAGCAGGAACTACAGACACTAACCCATGGATTCATGTACCTGTGGGATACTTTAAAACCATGCATAACCCGAAAACCGATTGGTGTTATCTGACTGAACCAGACAAAGGTATTAATAATCGTCGTTTACAATGGCCACGAGGAAAAGTTTTAGGTGGCTCAAGTTCATTAAATGGACTTCTATATGTACGTGGTCAAGCAGAAGACTTTGATCGATGGGAAGCATTAGGAAATAAAGGTTGGTCTTACAAAGAAGTCCTGCCCTATTTTAAAAAATCAGAAGATCAAGAGCGTGGTGCTGATAATTATCATGGGATTGGTGGACCACAAAAAGTCTCTGATTTACGACTACGGCGTCCTATTGCAGATTTTTTCATTAAAGCCGCTGAACAAATTGGAATTCCACTTAATCCTGATTACAACGGTGCTAAACAAGAAGGCGTAGGATACTTTCAACAAACGGCTTTCAAAGGCTTTCGTTGGAGTACAGCACGAGGTTTCCTGCGTCCAGCTATGAAGCGTAAAAATCTTACTGTAATTACAAAAGCTCATACTAATCGAATACTATTTGAAGATAATCGAGCAGTTGGAATCGAATATCTAAAAAAGGGAAAGCTTCATCAAGTTAAAGCGAACTCTGAAGTGATTCTTTCGGCTGGTGCAATTGGCTCACCACAAATTTTACAACTCTCTGGAATAGGATCAAAAGAACTATTAGATAAACATCAAATAGATTTAATTAAAGAGCTACCAGGCGTTGGAAAAAACCTGCAAGACCATCTTCAAATAAGATTGGTCTTCAAAACTAGTCAGCGAACTTTGAATGACGAACTAAATAGTTATCTCAAGCAATTTAAAGTAGGTCTTCAGTATATATTTACGCGTACTGGGCCATTGACCTTAGCTGCAAGCCAAGTAGCCATCTTTACAAAATCTCATCCAGGAATAGACCGTTCAGATATCCAGTTTCATATGCAACCGTTAAGTGCAGACAAACCTGGTGAAGGTGTTCATGATTTCTCTGCTTTTACATTATCAGTCTGTCAACTTCGTCCGCATAGTTCAGGTCATATTGAGATAAAGTCTAGAGACCCATTACAACATCCAGCAATACACCCAAACTATCTATCAGATAAGCGCGATCAAAAAGTCGCAGTTGATAGTATAAAAGTTGCTAGGAAAATCGCTGAAGCTCCAGCTTTAAAGATTCATATTCTGGATGAATACGTACCCGGATCAGAACATCAAACTGATTTAGAGTTGCTAAATGTCGCACGCCAGCATAGTCAAACAATTTATCATCCAACTAGTACTTGTAAGATGGGCAATGATAAAATGGCCGTTGTGAATGAGCGATTACAAGTTCATGGAATAAAAGGATTAAGAATCATTGATGCATCTATAATGCCTGAAATTACATCAGGTAATACTAATGCGCCAGCAATTATGATTGCTGAGAAAGGTGCGGAGATGTTGCTGGAAGATAATGCTTAAACCAAACTATTAAAACTAACAAGATAATTTAGGAGAGAGTCATGGCATGTCAGTATTACGCACCTTGTGAACATGGGGCTGAAAATTTTACCATTGATATACCCAAGGTCACTTTCGGACGAGGTGTATTGTCAGAAGTAGGTGAACGCGCTAAGGCACTTTCCATGACACAAGTTGCTTTATTTACAGATGTGATTTTAGAAAACGGACCTTATATAGATAGCGTTAAACAATCATTAAAAGATGCTGGAATAAGTTATGTAGTTTTCTCTGACATTAGAATTGAGCCTGATGATGTTTGTGTCGATGATGCCGCAAAGTTTTTAAACAGTGGATCATTTGATGGTGTCATTTCAGTTGGGGGTGGTTCTGTCATTGATACTGCAAAAGCTGCGATGGTTTGTGCTAAATATCCACGGCCTGTGCGTGATTACTTTGCTCCACCTGTTGGTGAAGGCCTCGCCATTCCAGGACCTGTATATCCTCATATCGCTTGTCCAACGACAGCTGGCACAGGATCGGAATGTACATCTATTTCGGTATTACGAATTCGTGAGTTAAATACTAAATTTGTATTCGCAAGTCCGCACATGTTACCGGATGTTGCCTTGGTTGATCCGACTTGCTGCGATAGTCTTCCATCAAATGTAGTTGCCTCAACAGGCTTTGATTTACTCAGTCATGCCTTAGAATGTTATACCGCAAAAGCTTATACACGATGGGGAGCAGTTGATAACCCTAACGCAAGACCATTAACTCAAGGTGCAAATCCGTGGAGTGACTTGGCTGCTGCTAAAGCATTAGAAATTGCAGGTGATTATTTAGTTCGTGGCGTTAACGATGTAAGTGATACCGAAGCTAGAGATCAGTTAATGTGGGGTGCAACCCTAGCAGGAATGGCTTTCGGTAACTCTGGCACTCACTTACCGCATGCATTATCTTATGGTGTTACACACCTTATGAATGACATCACAACTGACGGATATGCTGTGAAAACACCTTTTGTACCACATGGTATTAGCGTTATTGTTACTGCTCCTGCAACGTTCAGGTATACAGCAGAAGCAGCTCCCGAACGTCACTTAGAAGCAGCACAGTTTTTAAGAGCAGACATGAAAAGTACAACCAACAATGACTCGGGTGAGGTATTGGCTGGAAGAATGATTGAGTTAATGCGTGAGACCAATATTCCAAATGGTTTACAAGGCGTTGGCTTTGGTGAGAATGATATTAGGAGATTATCTGATTCTTCAATTCGCCAGACTCGTGCGATTGGAAACTCACCCCGTGAAACTAATATGGTAGATATAGAGAACATCTACAATAATGCTTTAAGCTATTGGTAACAGATTTTTGGGCAACGAGTGTACTAGTAAATAAGTAATCAATTAGTTTATAAAAGACACCCCCCTACTTTTAGCATGTTTCTGCTAGCTTTTGATCTCTCTATTATTTCACTCTAATGAGCTTCTAAATGCCTCAGATTCAGTTTATCGCCGTAATGTTTTGCACCCGCAGGGGTTAGGTGCCCACCATCAAAACTAATGAACTCTCCTAATGAATTGAATATTGGGCATTCTCTAGCTGTCGAACTCCCACAGACGTCTTTGTGTATATCAATCCATTCCACATTCTTTAATGTTTTACTCATGAGTTGATTTAACCTTACCTGCTCTTTGTCTACTTTATTTCTATGGGTGATACGTTTTTTAACAGGAACACCTAAGAAATTTGCAGCGTTAACTTTTCCCATACTTTTTCTACCAACGATTAATAGCTCTTGTTGCTTACTTAAATTGAGATTATTTATTGTTGTGGGAAGTTCTTTTATGGCCCATTCTTTCCAGTTTGCCGCAAGAATAACTAAGTTTGCTTGCCTGATGCGATCGATACTTTTTCCAATACTGAAGCCTTTTTCACAAATTTTATTATCTTGTGATTTGATAAATTTATAAAGCTCGCCGCCATAATAAGGCTGACATTGAGTGACTATATGAAGGGTACTTATTTGATAGTTTTCAAGACGTTTTGCTTCGGTGATCATATTCAAAAAATCTTGAGCATGGCTGTCACCAATTAGTATCGCTTTTTTCTTAAGACTAGACTCATCAAAAGGTTTATTGAGTAATTCAACAAAATACTTTCTCATGTATTTTCCTGCTTCTTTACTATTGTCATCATCCTTAAGTGCATGCACAGGTATATATAACACTAGTAGTATCGAGATAATAAATGGTGTTTGTATTTTAAACGTTAGCTTTTTTAAATTCACTTTCAGGTTATCATCTACATAATGTGATGATGCATTAGAATAGTTTTAACAGTTTTAATTCAATAATTTTTATTATTCCTTTTTTTCCCCAGCATCACCCATCTGTTGTAGCAGGCGATATGCCATATAAGCTAATAACATTGTTCCGAGTAATAACATTAGCCATAGTGCAAACTTTTTCCAGTGGGTTTTACCATCACGCGAAAAAGACCTTTCCCCTTTTTCTATCTTTGCTAATGAGACCGTATCAACAGTTGAACCTGATTGCTGAAGACTTTGAATCAAGCTATTCAAATCACTATTTTTCGCGGGTAAAACACTCGGATTACCAAATGCTAATTTGAACGGTTCGCTCCCTTGTGCAATAAACAATACTTTATTAGAACGCCAAGCAGCTCTCACTTCGGGTAATTGCCCTTCAGTAAATTTTGTTTCGATAGTCGACTCAAATTTCCAATAGCGGTCATTCACTCCGCCTAAAGAAAAGGGGTTGCTTTGAAGTTCGCTGTCACCCAAGTTGAGACGATATTGCGTGATTTGATCTCGATACCGCCATTTTTGATTATTATCATTTCTTGAAAATAGTTTGCCTTTATATAGTAAGCCATTCTGTGGTGCTTTAAATTCCATTTTCACTATAGGTGCAACCACATAACTTTCAAATAACCAGTTTCCATCATCATTGTATTTAGGTTTAGAAAAACTCTTCCATTGTGATTTTTGAGCATCTTTTTGCGTAAAGAAACCCTGAATACTTGTAAGACTTACCCCTGCATCAGCAGCTGTATTATCTTGATTCAACCAGGTTAATCGTAAATAAGGATCTGTAGTGCAATTAAATTCGACTTCATCTCTAACTAGTTGTGAATCTGCATAATTTAAACGAGAAACATTTAGTTTTCGACTCAAGCTATTCCATTGTTGTAAATCTTTACTACTTTCGAGTTTTAAACCTAAAATTAAACTCGGTTTACTTTGCTGCCAATAGAGCTTGAGTTTGCAAAGAGAAGAGTAATATTGATTTTTTGATTTTATAGATTGAGGGTTTTCAATAATATATTGATATTCGGCTGAAATTTTATTTTGATTTCCAAGTGATTGATTAATCTTTAACTGACGCTTTCCTGTGCTTTGATTAATCTCAATATTAATATTGCCTTCAACATTGGCTTGTTCTTTATTAAAAGGATAAAAAGTTAAGTTATCTATTTGAGTTGAACTGATCGTTTCGTTTCGACTAAATTGGTGAGGAACGACTTGTCCATCTGCACTGTAGATTCTTAAATCGCCATAATCTTGACGAAACATTTTAGTGTACACATCAATGGGTAAATCTAACTGCCGTAAAGATGTTTTAGCTTCAGATAACTTGGCTGTATACGAGAAATCATCCAATGAAGGAGGGGCGGCATTAACCATTTGAGTACCACTTAAACTCACTGCCAAGCCTATACTTACAATAATTTTTTTCAGCCAATTACGCATTTTTTTTATCCCCACTATTTTTTTTATTTTCTTTGTTGACTTTATCAAGTTCTGTCACTTCAGTATTATTGACAACATCATCATCTTTATCTGGTAATGGCGCAAAATAACCAATGCTAGTAAGCAATGCTCCAACGCCCAAGAATGAAATAATTCTCCCTAAACTTCCTAAGGCAGATAAATCAATCACAAACAATTTCAATACTACCAAACCAAGCAATACAGCACCGATAACCCACAATAAACGACTGTTTCTTCTACTTGCAAACAGCGTTAAAACTACACCTGTAAAAGCCCATAATATAGAAACTGACGTTTGTACCAAACTTGAAGCATACATAGCACTTTCATTGTAAGGAATATCAAACCAATGATATGAGATTCTAAATAAAGTAAAATTCAGCCAAAGGAAAGTAAGCCCAGCAAAACCAATCACAAAAAGGCGCTTATTAAATAATTGTCTTTTGTTAGTTGATTTAATTGAGATGGAACTACTGTTATCTGCTTGTTGAAAACTAAATCCGTTGGTACTTTGCCACCATTTAAATAAAGTAATGAAGATGATCAATACCATTATATCCAATGGATTGATTACTGGTATCCATGGTAACGGATCTGAAATACCTTTATCTATTAAAGCACCAAATGACCAAAGCGATAACAATATAGCCAATACTGATCCTGAGTAACGCCTAAAGCTCTCTTTATAACTACTAAATGGCCATATCTTTGCCTTAATTATTAACCACATTGAGAGAGTGGCTGGAATGGCGAACCAAATAACTAACCAAGCGGATTGGATTCCTAACTTTTCAAATATCCACCATCCACCTTCGTAGGTTATTAAGAATACTGCTAGCAGTAATAACGCTGAATGAAATAGTATTTGAAAACGCGGATATAGCTCGTGTTTCTGCGCTTGATACAATAGGAAATAATAAACACCAAACACCATCGGCCAAGCCAACCAGCCATACCATAATGATGGGTGATAACCACCACTACTGGAGAATAAAGCCAATACAAATTGCCCTATCGTCATCAATATAATTATTAAGAATAAAGTAAACGCTGCGACAAAAGCATGCTTCCATAGAGGCTTCGTTCGCATAGCAAGAACACCCAAGAGTAAACTTACAGATGCACTAAAAATCATCATTGCACTTGGAACGAAGTTTTCTCTGTAGTGCTCTAGCATTTGGAAAGCAAAACCTCCTACTAACCATACGAGCCCCCAAACTAATAACAATGGACTGATCAAAGTCTCCCAATGTTTCTGACCTTTAAACGGTTTGATTAATAAGCGTGCTGATAAAATACCTGCAACTGCCAGCATCATCGAACTAATAAATTCACCATTTATGAAAGCTTTTGTATCAGGAACATAGTTATATCGAGCAAGGAAGATCACACCTGCGGCAATTTGTAACAGCACGCCAAATGCTCTCACTGATAAACGATTTTGGCGCGAACCTAACCAAATAAAACCTGCACCTTCTAACGCCCAAGCCGCTGCGGTTTGTGTTGGCGCTAATGCAAACGGAATCGCCATCGAGGCAAAAATAACGCCCAGTGCTAAAAAAGCTTCTGCTAAGAGTTTTAATCCATCACCTTTTCGTTTCCAGATAAACCATGACAGCAACATATAGAACACCCCCATCGCAAAAGATGAGATCGACACACCGTATTCAACGTCTTTTACTAAGTAGTACTGCAATGCGGATGCGGCTAAGGGAACGCCGAATAATAAAGTTCCATCGACATAACCTCTAAGCTTAGGTGGTTGACGTAATGCATAAAGTACCGCAATCAATACATAGAAAACAAAGAACAAAATCAAAAACGGTTCAGTCGTGGCAAACTTAGCGCTGTTGTAACTTAAAACTCCCCAAACAGTACCTATAATAAAAGTGAATGCGAATCCTAAAAGATTTAACTCTCGCCATGCTTTGAACCATGCAATAGCAACAATTGCGACATTTAGGACAGCGTAATAACTGAACAGACCGATGTGATTGTTCGAACCACTAGAAGCTAATATTGGTGCTAAGAAACCACCACTAAAACCCAAAACAGCTAATGATTTAGAATCTTGTAATACGGCTAAAGCCGCACTAAACATACTCACCACAAATAGTAAGGCGAAAGCAGCTATAGGAGGAATTAATTGATATAGATTGTAAGCTGCAAAAATATCAAGATATAAAACACCTATGCCAGCCCCTTGCAACAACAATGCATATGTTTCATTTTTATGCCGCAAACGCCAGCCTAACCCAAGTAAAAACATAGCGCCAATTACGACTGCAATTAGACGATACTCAATAGGGAAAAACCCGCGATCAGAAACATATTTAAGAAGAAAAGAAACGCCAAAAAATAGAATGATAATACCTATACGTACAAAAATATTACCACCTGTAAAGTAGCTTTTTACCTTAGCGATCAGCTTATCAGTAACAGTTGGTCCACGAGGAGTTTGACGAAGTGAATCTACTTTTAGACCTTCTGTATCTTTTGTGTGTTTTTTAGAAACAGGTTCTGCAGTATTCCATTTCGTCTCCCTATTAGTAGCTTGCGTGTTTTGGCCAGTTTGACCTGCTTCAACGTTCGCTGCAGCTTGATTTACCGCATCAAGATAATCTTCGTTATCGGGTAAAACAGATGTTGAATTGTCTGTATCTGCAAGTATCTGATCTTGAATAGGTTTTGATTGATGATCAAGTTCTTCTTCAGAAAAGCTTGAAGTAGTTTGATAAGATGATGCATCTTGTGTAGCAGATAATTTATTACGTTCTTCCCAGTCTTTAGCCAAAGACTCACGCAATTCCTTTAATTGTTT
>CALISP010000281.1 GCA_938041705.1 uncultured Cocleimonas sp.
TAGTGACTCGCCTATCAATCCTTTGATTGGGTCAGCGGGGGTATCAGCAGTACCTATGGCCGCTCGTGTCTCTAACAAAGTTGGTTTAGAAGCGAACCCTCACAATCATTTATTGATGCATGCAATGGGTCCTAACGTAGCAGGTGTAATCGGTTCTGCTATAGCAGCTGGTGTGATGATTAGTATGGTTAGTTAAACTTCTATAAATCTCAATTCATTATTTAAAAGCCAGGCAATTCGTCTGGCTTTTTTGTGTATGAAAAGTATGAATACAATAATTAAGTTATAATAGAAATGACACCCCCCTACTTTTAGCTAATCTATTCATAGTTATTCTAATTGTGACTTATGTCACATCAATGTTTATTTTCATCACTTATCATATCCTTTATACAAAACCAAAAGGATGTGATAGATCAAAAGAGTCATTTAGGAATTATAGTATTTACTAGTGCTCTAGTTGCATGTAACGGAAACAACCTCTTCGGATGAGTCTTTAAGTTCTATAATCAACTAAAGATGTCTGACAGGAGATGTGACGGAGATGGTAGTGCTGACTTTGGACGTTTTCCAGAAACAACATTAGAAGCGGACAAATTTACTTTCAGAACGCCTACTTTACTCAACATTGAAGTAACAGGTCCCTATACTCATACAGAGTCTTATACTTCATTAGAAGAAGTTATTAAGCACCATGCGAATCCGACAAAAGCATTAACTAATTATGATTTTTCACAGTTGCAACAAAGTGGCATTTCTAATTTAGATAAAATGCAAAACAATGCTCAAGAAGCCTTAGACAAACTTTCACAAGATCGCCTTGATGGATTAGATGTCCTACAGGATGTGGAACTATCAAATGAGTAAGTGTCACATGCGCGCGCTTACTGATCCATGTGTTAAGGATAAAAACAGTATGGCAAAATAGATTCCCGCTAAAGGAGAAGACCCTAATGGTGATCAATTGGATAGCATTGATACAAATGGTGAGTATTTATAATATTTGAATATCTTAAACGGGTAAAATTATAAAAAAAATCAATAAGTAGGGGGAGTATCATTTTATTAGAAAATATAATTTCAGGAATGGCACCCCCTACTTTTAACTAATTTATTCTTTAACTTAGTTCATCTAAAATTGTAGGCAGCATTCTGAATATTTTCATACCGATCATCACTATACAAAAACTTATACCAATGCCGCCAAAGCCCAACAGATATTCTGACAGTGTTGCAGAATAGTCATTGAATACACCATCCGCAAATAAACTGCTTATCTCTGCATTGGGGAAAAGAATTAGAGGGTAAGACTGTCCGCCAATTATGATGATATAAAGTTGTATAAAACCACCGATAATAGCTAATATTGATGCACTGACTAATGCCAATGTATGGTTTTTAAACCATGGTCCCCAGAGTAAAATCATGGGTAATATACTACCTATAATAATCTGGCCAAACCAAAATAAGAGTGAAAACATATCTCCACTTAAAATATAAGATTCAACGCCATGATGTTCAGTAGCATAAAGATTTGTTAAATGTCTCACGAATTCAAAAAATAGAACAGCAGTTATGAATAACGGTAAGCTTCTGCGTAGCCGTTTAATTACCGCATTACCTAAATCTCGTTTAGTTAAAGTAAAAGTACTAATAATAAGTAATGAATAAACAGCAGTGCCGAATACATACGATGCTGAAATAAATAATGGCGCTAGAATTGCTGCATCATAATATTGACGAGCTACAAGAAATCCAAATATTGAACCTGTTCCCATAGTTAATAAAAAACGCCAAACCATATTAGCGATTCCCAAGGGTCTATAAAGAGATTTTGCCGATTTAATGCGATCCATCATAGTCCAAAGATAGACTACTATAATTGCAATAAAACCAGAATATAGAATCATATTCCACGCAAAAATTGATTTAAAATTAATCGATCCTTTAGCCATCTCGATAACATTACTAATCTTACCTAAATCAAGTAATAACACGATTAATCCACCCACTAACAAAGATCCAGCTAGCAACAAAGATAAACGCCCTAAAGGCTGATAAGTCTTTTTTCCAAACACAGTGCCTATTGTTGCAATATTTGCAGCTCCTGAGGCCGACACAATGAGAAATATGGCGAATACATGCGGCATACCCCAAACAATTTGGTTATTCATTCCTGTTACGTAATGACCATGATAATGCATATAGTTAAATGCGCCGATTCCTAAAAGAATTAACACAGCGAAAAATGTAAAAATACTCCAGAAACCTATTCCGTTATTCTCAAGTTCGCAGTAGATTATTTTTTTGGATACATCATTGTTTATAGATTCGCTAGACATACTTATATCCCTTGATATCGAACGCCGGTATTTAAACCGAGATCTGCTCGAATCTGAGATCCACCATTTTGTTCCAATTCTTTACTGATGGTGCTATCAGGGTCATTAAGATCACCAAACACAATCGCATCGGGCGATGAATCCACACAGGCTGGATTTTCACCTTTATCGATTCGATGTACACAGAGATTGCATGATTCCACTGTACCTTTACCGCGTGGTGAATTAGGTCGTTGATCAACTAAGGTTTCATGTACGAAGCTACGTGCTTTATAAGGACAGGCCATCATGCAATAACGGCAACCAATACAGATATGTTTATTCACTTGCACAATTCCATCAGCACGTTTCATTGAGGCGCCAGTTGGACACACATCGACACAAGGTGCAGTTTCACAATGCTGGCACATCACTGGTAGGCTAAAAGAATGACCTGTGAGTTTCTCAGTAACTTTTACTTTTCGGACCCATTGCGCATCTTGGGCTTGATTGGACTTGGGATCATCTCCCCAGCCATGTTCTTTCTTGCACGCTGCTATGCAGGCATCGCCACCATCTTCTAGCTTATCAACATTAATCAATAAGCCCCAACGCTTTGCATCTGTAACAGCTTCATCATCTGGCTTGGCTTGAGCTTCTCTTAATAACAAATTTGGTGCGAGTGTCACTGAGGCTGCAGCCCCAGCTGTTATGCCAACTATCGATAAGAAATTACGACGGTATGAGTCAAAGTTATTCACTAGTAAGCTCCTCCGTCTTTTGGGTTTGATTAGGTTTATTTGAGCTATTTGATTCTAGATCTGAATTTTGTAGAGCTTTAAATGACACCCCCCCACTTTTAGGAGGTTTTGTCGATTGTTGATTATTTACATGCTTAAAAGCTAACTCCATTAGTTCTTTTTTATCTAATGACTTAAGTTGCATAGATTCGATATTAGAGTCAGCCATATTTTTTAGTATTGATTTTTTTTGTGAAATTGATGTTTTAGCAGACTTAAGTTCGTAATCCAATTTGGTAGGATGATCAACATGACATTCAAAACAATCTAACTTCGCCGCAACATAAGTATGGCAAGTAGTACAAAAATGTTCCTGATCAGTATGTCGTAACACCTCACCATTATGACTTTCAGGAACATGGCAGTTTATACAGGCATTTAGACTATGTTCTTCTGTCCGGATACCGTCGTACATAGTTTCATCACGTTTATGTTTTAAAGCATCCATATGATTTGTGCGCATGTAGGCTACATGCTTATCGCGAATTTCATCAGATTCGAATTTATTAGAAGCTTTCATTAATTCAGGAGGCTCACTATCACAAGCACTTAAACCCAATAGTGAAATAAACATTAATGACAATATGAAAAATCGATTTAGCATATTCAAATAAAACTATTAACGCTAAGCGTTTATGCTCCAAAGCCCATTTCAATATAACCTGTAGGACATACATCTGCACAGATATGACAACCAATACATTTATCATAGTCAGTGTCTACATATCGACCCATTGTTGACTTGGTTTTATCCACTCGGAAAACTGCGATCTGTGGACAATAGATAACACAGTTGTCGCACTCAAAGCACATGCCGCAACTCATACAACGCCCTGCTTCCTCGACAACATCATCTTCAGCAAGTGCATTCATGCGTTCCATGAAATGGCCTAAAACTTCATTGCTAGAAGGCACGTCTTCAGTACGTTTATAACGATTAACTTGTTCAAAATGACCTAGGAATAGCTCACTTGATTTAACTATTTCAAATTGTGAACGATCATCAAAGTTATGTACCGCATAATTATCACTATCTGTACCACGTAGATCTGGTTCTTTAGTTTCCTGATAATCAGTTGGACTTAAATTAAATTCTTTTAACTTATCTAAGAGATCAAAATGATGCTTATCGACTTTAGGTCGCTTAGATAATTCAGCTTGCTTTAAATAATGATCAATAGTTTCAGCAGCAATTGAAGCTTGACCGATTGCAGTAGTCAACAAATGTGGTCGGACAATATCACCTGCTACGAAATGGCCTTCTTTACCAGGGACTTGATAAAAGTTATCTGCATCGATTGCATTTCGTTCATTACCAAATTCTTCAACTCCTTCGAGGTCACCGAATTGACCGATTGCTGAAACAATAAGATCAGCTTCAATAATGGTTTCGATACCCCCTTCTTTGGGTTTTGGTAAATTACCTTCCATAACTGATTCAACAACTTTAAGAGCAATAGCTCTGCCGTTTTCATCAACAATTATTTCTAATGGCATTACTTCATTTAGGATTGTTACACCCTCAATTAAAGCATCTTTAACTTCGTGTTCAGCCGCTGTCATTTGATCTAATGGGAATAGAGAAGTTAACGTTACTTCGCATGGGACCTTGTTTTTAATATGGTTTTCAGGATTTTCGTTATGTTTGATTTTGCCTGTAGCTACGTCTTCACCATGTTCGCCAAGTTTATGGTATTCAGCTAAAGTGCCTATTCTTCGAGAAACTGACACAACATCAATCGAAGTATCACCACCGCCAACACATACAATTTTGGGCGCTGTATATTTCATATTGCCTAGATTAAAAGACTCCAAGTAATCAACAGCGCTAATCGCATTAGGAACCTTATCCCAATTATCTACAAATAAACCACGACCCTTTTTACAACCTAACGTCCATAAAATAGCATCGTATTCTTTTTCTAAAGCTTCAACTTCAACGTCTTTACCAACGCGTGTATTAAGTTGGACATCTACACCATCCATGTTGGTAATTCTTGCAATTTCAGCATCCATATTGTCGCGAGGTACACGATAACCTGGGATACCATAACGAGCCATTCCGCCTAATTGTGGGTGATCATCAAAAATGGTGGAATAATGACCCATTTTTCTTAATTGATACGCCGCAGTCATGCCTGCAACACCACCGCCAATAATCGCGACTTTTTTACCTGAAGGAGTCGTTGAATCATCAAAAGTTAAACCAGCTGCTACTGCAGAATCTCCAATGTATTGCTCAACGGCATTAATGCCGACAAAGTCATCGACATCGTTACGATTACATCCTTCTTCACAAGGAGCAGGACAAACTCGGCCCATCATTGAAGGAAAAGGATTAGCCGTCGTTGAACGTCTGAATGCGTATTCTTGCATCGACATGTCATTACTAGGTTTTTCAATTCCACGAACAATTTGCAACCAACCACGTATGTCCTCACCAGATGGGCAACTACCTTGGCAAGGTGGAGTTTTTTGAATATAGGTAGGACATTTATATGACGTGTCTTCTTGGAAGATCAGATCACCCATATTTCCCCAAGTATCATCACCCTCTTCATAACGAATGAATGTGTGAGCTTTAGCTAATGTCTTATCATCTGGTGAAACTGCCATACCTATTCTCCTATAAATTTTTTATATTCAACTGGCTTTCTATTCTTGTTCTAGAGCAGCTTTAACTGCTTTCTCTGCAGCAGACTTTTCTCTTGCTGCTGCCCACTCTGCTTCTTCAGCGGCTTGTTTTGCTTCGATTTCTTCTTCGGAAAGTTGTCCCGTGAGGAATATCGCGTTACTCACTAATTGATGAACGCTGACAATCATATCCATGTTAAATCCATAATATGGAATAACTTTAGTAAATTGTGATTTACAAATGGCGCAAATAGCCGCCATATGTGTGACTCCATGTCCTTCAGTGACATTTTTTAAGGCTTCCATTCTTGGTTGTGCGCCTTTAACGCGAACATCCATAAGATCATCTGTAAGTATCCCACCACCACCGCCGCAACAGAATGTGGCGTCTTTGATAGTATCCGCATGCATATCAACATAGTTGTTACAAACTGCCTTAATTACGTTTCTTGGAAAGTCAAATTGTCCGCCAGGTTTATCACCCATGCGAGAGCCGCGAGCTACATTGCAAGAATCATGAAAGGTTAAAACCTTGTCATCATTCTTAGATTTATCGATGGTTAATTTACCTGCTTTTAAAGCAGGTTCGGTAATTTCGAGGATATGTTGAGGTATTGGATAATCTTGATCTAAGAAATCAAAAGGTCCTGCGAGTGTATTTAAGAAACTATATGCAACACGCCAAGCATGGCCGCATTCACCAAATACAATACGCTTTACACCGAGATCTAGAGCGGCTTTACGAATACGTAATGAAATTTTACGCATGTTTTCGTAGCTGCCAATAAACATACCGAAATTTGCACCTTCAGAAGCATAGGAACTTAATGTCCAATCTAACCCAAGCTCATGGAGTACTTTGGCGTAACCCATCAATCCATCAACATGAGGTTCAGCAAAAAAATCTGCCGATGGTGTTACTAAAAGTATATCTGCACCTTTTTTATCTAAAGGTAACAGTACTTCGACTCCTGTTTCATCGAAAATATCTTCTTCAAGCCCCTCTAAAGTATCGGCTAGTGCAGCTTCAGGTAGACCAAGATTATTGCCAATTTTATTTAGCTTGCCCATGATTTCGGTACAGTACTTTTGACCCATACCGATATGATCAAGAATTTCCCGAGCAGCCATTGAAATTTCAGCAGTATCGATACCATAGGGACAAAAAACTGAACAACGACGGCATTGTGAGCATTGGTGATAATAGTTGTACCAATCTTTAACGACATCTTCTGTTAATTCAGCCGCACC
>CALISP010000282.1 GCA_938041705.1 uncultured Cocleimonas sp.
CATTATTATGTAACCAAACCTACATACATTATGGGTTATTTAAAGCGCTTGTTACCAACTAAACTGATGGATAAATTTATTCTTAAGGTGGCTGGCGGAGAATTAAAATAGGAGCCTTATGATGATAAAAGTATCTATTAAAAAAACTATGTTCGTTCTTATATTAAGCAATCTATTTTTTACGATTCCTATATTTGCAGATAAATATCGTATTGATACTTTGGGTGGTCATGCATCCGTGAATTTTAAAATTAAGCACTTAGGTTATAGCTGGCTTACTGGACGTTTTGACAAGTTTGAGGGTTATTTTGAATACGATAAAAAAGCACCCGAAAAGTCATTAATTAAAATTACAGTTAAAACTAAAAGTCTTGATTCGGCACATGCTTTGCGAGATACCCATCTGCGTGGAGCAAAATATCTAAACGTGAAAAAGTACCCAGAAGCACGCTTTGTCTCTAATAGTTTTACACCTATAGATTCAAACACAGCTCGCTTAACGGGTAAACTTAGTCTGCACGGCGTTACACGCGACATAGATACTACAATTACCAGAATAGGGGGTGGAGAAGACCCATGGTGTGGTTATCGTCAAGGATTTGAAACTCATTTTAAAGTTCGTTTGACCGATTATGGAATTAAACACAGCTTGGGTGAAGCATCTAACGAATTACAACTCAGTATTTATTTAGAAGGTGTAAAAGAGTCTTTAGAAGATGGCGAGGTAAAAAAATAATATGTGCTTTAGTTTGAATTGTGATTTGTAAAGTGTTTATCATTGTGACTGATGACACTGTTAATGACGCGGTTTATCAATAGTATGACAATATTTGATTATCTATTTATTGATAATGGTTACGACCTTCTATGGTTATGCATAATTGTAACAATCGCAGGAATCATCAGAGGCTGTATTGGCTTTGGATTTTCAGCATTAGTAGTTGCAAGTACTAGTTTATGGTTAGATGTAAAGTTTACTGTAATTATGGTGATATTTATGGAGGTGATGGCCTCTTTATTTATGCTAAATAATGTTAAAGATGAAATTGATTTTAGGCTTCTAAAAATAATTACCATTGGTAGTGTCATCGCAAGCTTTTTCGGTGTTTGGATATTGGCTAATATCCATTCTGATTGGCACCAGATTTTAATGAGTATCTATTTGTTAATTGTTGCTTTAATTGCATTGTTCAAGTTTGAATTTAAAAAACCTGTGAACGACTTTCGATTATATATGACAGGAATAGTTGCCGGATTTTATAATGGTTTAGCAGGTATTGGAGGAATATTCATAGCCTCAATGTTGACCAGTTCAGGTTATAAAGTTAAAAACATTCGTGCCACGATAGTAGTTTATTTCTTTATGATAGAAGCTGCTTTTTTCATTGCAGCCTATATGAATAATTTAGTTACTAAGGAAGTGGTTTTTACCAGCATGTTACTTTCAATCCCAATGTTGGTAGGCATCTTTTTTGGTTCTAAACTATTTAGTTTTTTGCCAGAAAAAACACTGAAGCAGATGGTTCTTATCTCTTTAATGATTTTATCAATTGCAGGGTTGATTAAATCATTAGTATAAAAAATACAATTTTAACGATATAAAGTAATATGAATTATCTAGCTCATGTTTTGTTATCAAAAAATAATATAGATTATCAATTAGGTAATATTCTTGCTGACCCTTTAAAAGGAAAGAGATGGCCTAAAGCGAGTGATGAGCATTATGCTGGGATGAGAATGCATGCTGCTATTGATATATTTACAGATGCTAATGCGACAATTTCTTTGTCTAAATCTAGACTGCGCAAAAAAGGATATTTGAAGGGTGTCGTGATTGATATGCTTTATGATTATTACTTGAGTAAACATTGGGATACATTCGTTACTAAAGATCTATATTCATTTGTCAAGGAATTTAATCAAAATGCACAATTTGAATTAGACAGTTTACCTAGTAAAGCTTCAAATTTTATTGATTTGATTACATCAAACAACGTCTTAGGAAGTTACACAGATTTTGCAGGTTTAGAACAAGCGTATAACCGTATTGATAGACGATTATCCCCTCGTATCTTAGCAAAGGAAACGACTACCAGTTATATACCTAATATAATCGATAATTACGAAGATATAGAACAAGACTTTCTATCGTTCTTCCCTTTATTGATATTGATGTTTATTGATAAAAGTAATTCAAATCCTCAAGAACATTTCTTAAAATAAATCTATTCATTTCAAGTGTTATTAGATCAAAAGTAGGCGGATGTTCTTTAAATTAGATTTATAGCTTAATTTCTGTAGTGTAAGGTTTTGGATTATATGAATTACATGGCGTTAAAGCTTAATTTAGGTTAATCTCCGCGGCGTTTAATAGTCATAGCTATATGATTATCCAAAACATAACGAATGAGTTTTGTCACAATTCATAACATTATTTAATAAAATATCTAAATACTAAGAGATTTATCATGAGTTTTGACTCGCTTGGCCTGTCGGCCGACATTCTAAAAGCATTACATAAAAAAGGTTATACCAAACCTTCAGCCATTCAAGAACAAGCCATACCAGCAGTGCTGGAAGGTCGCGATATGATGGCGGCAGCACAGACGGGTACAGGTAAAACAGCTGGATTTACTCTACCTATTTTAGATATTCTCTCAAAGGGAAAAGCACCTACAACTAAACAGGTACGTACGTTAATCATTACGCCGACCCGCGAATTAGCTGCTCAAATTTTAGAAAGCGTTGAAACTTACGGCAAGTATCTTCCTTTAACTTCTACGGTCGTTTTCGGTGGTGTTAAAATAAACCCACAAATTAAACGTTTGCAAAAAGGTGTTGATATTTTAGTTGCTACACCGGGGCGCTTACTTGATTTACATAATCAAGGTGCAGTTCGTTTTGATGATCTCGAAATTTTAGTATTAGATGAAGCTGACCGTATGTTGGATATGGGCTTTATTCATGATATTCGTAAAATCCTATCTTACTTACCAAGAAAAAGACAAAACCTGTTATTTTCTGCGACTTTCTCAAATGAAATTCGTAAATTAGCCAAAACAATGGTTAATGACCCAGTAGAAATTTCAGTAACTCCAAGAAATACAACAGCTGATTCTGTTAAACAATGGATTGTTCCAGCCGATAAAAAGCAAAAGCCAGAATTATTAGCTGCGTTAATTCACGAGCATGATTGGGACCAAGTATTGGTTTTCTCTCGGACTAAACATGGTGCAGATAGACTAGTTAAACAATTAGAAAAAAATCAAATTACGGCTGTTGCTATTCACGGCAATAAAAGCCAAAACGCGAGAACGCGTGCCTTGGCATTATTCAAGAAATCAGGTGTTCGGGTATTAGTTGCAACAGATATTGCCGCTAGAGGCATTGATATAAATCAACTACCGCAGGTGGTTAATTTTGATTTACCCAATGTACCTGAGGATTATATACATCGTATCGGTAGAACGGGACGTGCAGGTGAAGTAGGACAAGCTGTGTCTTTAGTGAGTGCTGATGAGATCAAACAATTACGTGATATAGAACGATTAATTGGTAAACCTCTAGAA
This sequence comes from uncultured Cocleimonas sp., assembly GCA_938041705.1. Taxonomy (GTDB): domain Bacteria; phylum Pseudomonadota; class Gammaproteobacteria; order Thiotrichales; family Thiotrichaceae; genus Cocleimonas. The sequence continues at coordinate 3,570 of CALISP010000282.1, forward strand.
AGACGTTTGGAAGATGGTTTTGAGCCAGA
>CALISP010000283.1 GCA_938041705.1 uncultured Cocleimonas sp.
CATCGATGCAAATAAAAATGCGGCAAAAACCCCTATGACTAATAATGGTATTAATAGCCTTAGCCAACCAATACCTTTAAGCTCTGGTGCCAGTAACACCAGCACAACGGTAGCTATTTGGACGAGCAATATACCAAGCAGAAAACGAAACATTTTATCCATTAAATTGCATCTAGATTCGTTATAATAACGTACTAATCTATTTCTAGAAACCTAGTCTAAAGAACGGAAATCTCATGTCAGCTACAATAAAAAACGAAAAGAATAATATTGAACACAAAGATGCTTCACAACGACTTAATGTAGATCCGAATGAGATTAAGAAATTTGAAGATTTAGCTCACAGATGGTGGGACCGTAATAGTGAATTCAAACCATTACATGAAATTAACCCATTACGCTTAGATTATATTGATAAGCATGCTGGGGGATTGAAAGGTAAAAAGATTATTGATGTTGGCTGTGGTGGCGGAATACTTGCAGAAAGTATGGCACTGCGAGGGGCTGATACTTTAGGTATTGATATGGGTGTCGCGCCGTTGTCGGTGGCAGAATTACATGCCTTAGAAGCAGGTGTTGATAATGTTACTTATCAAAAAATCACTGTTGAGGAATTAGCAAAACAACAAGCAGAAACTTACGACGTGGTGTGTAGCATGGAAATGTTAGAACATGTACCAGATCCCAGCTCGATAATTCAAGCGTGTAGTGATTTGGTGAAACCAGGTGGAAAAGTGTTTTTTTCGACTATAAATAGAAACCCTAAATCTTTCCTTTTTGCCATTGTAGGCGCGGAATATGTACTGAATATGTTACCTAAAGGTACACATGAGTACGCAAAGTTTATTCGACCATCAGAACTTGAAGGTTGGGCTCGTGAAGCGGGGTTACATTTAGATAATATTGTTGGAATGACCTACAATCCAATATTTCAAAGCTATAAACTAGGTAATGATGTTGGCGTTAATTACATCATGTGTTGTTCAAAGCCATTAACTGAAACATAAATAATGAATTTAAAATCGACCCTTCTTCTGCTAGTGAGCAGTCTTTTTATTACTGCTTGTAGTAGTCCAATCGTAACGGATGTGCGGTTTGACAATGTTACTTTTGATCCAATCAAAAGAACAACGATCGCTCCCGCAATTGATTCAAGAGTTCAATTTAAAATTGTACAGTTGACAGCTGCGATAATGAATTTAGGACCAGGTATAGATAAAAAAGAAGCAAATTTTGTCGCACGTGAAGCTGTTTTATATTCAATGCATTTAGCTAATGAATATAAATTAGTAGCACCTCCGAATTCGCAAAATGTGTTAGTTAATACTGGTCAACGGGATCGTGGCTTATGTTATCATTTTGCCCGTGATATGACTGCTCATATCGTTAAAGACAGAATTTTTAATACACTTACCTTAAAACGAGCTGTTGCATTTCAAGGTAAAGCTTTAGAGCATAATGTATTAACAGTTGCCGCTAAAGGAAAAGGAGTCAATGACGCCATCATCCTTGATGCCTGGCGTGAATCTGCTAAATTATATTATGTGAAAACAGTAGACGATCCTATGTTCCGTTGGGAAAAATACACACCGCGAACTTATCAATAAATTTCTCAAGAATCATAAATAAACACCATATTACAGCAAAGAAAAGGTCGAATAACGATGCTAAACAATCAAACTAACTTAGCTAAAAGCTCAAATTTACTAAGCAATAAAATGATGAAAATTAGTTTCGTTTTGTCAGCTCTACTGTTTCTGAGTGCCTGTACCAGTGTGCGCTATGATGGTGTAAGTCTTGATAATAAAGGTAATACATTAGTTTCAGCTATTGTGACTGAAGATGTTCAAAAAATAGAAGCACTACGAAAGGCTATAATGACTCTTGGTCCTAACATTGTAGCTAGTGAGGCTAACTTTGTAGCACGCGAGGCAGTTCTTCACCCAAAAGTACTAGCAAATCGTTATAAACTTATGAGCCCTCCTCTATTGCATAATGTTTTAGTAAATTATGGAAAACGTCCACGTGGTTTATGCTGGCAATGGACTCATGATATGGGTAAACAAATTAACCGACCTATGAAATCATTACAGTTTTTTCATGGTGTCGCTTTTAGACGTAACTACTGGAAAGAACACAGTACTTTAGTAGTTACTGCAAAAGGTAAAGGTGTTCCTGATGGTATCGTTTTAGATCCTTGGCGCCAATCAGGTGTTTTATTTTGGAGCCATGTGAAAGATGATAAAAAATACCCATGGGTTCAGTTCACAAACTAGGTATTAAAATTACAAATTTAATAATCAAACCGCTCGTTGCGGTTTTTTTATTTGTGTTAACCTCATTTAAAATATTTTGAAATACCTCTTAATGAAAATCACTAAATCGTCTCCTGAATTTCTTCTGTTGTTAGTTGCCGCTGGCTCAGCTATGAGTTTTGCAATATGGCAAAATTTACTTAATAATTTTGCCATTGATCGTGCTGCATTTACTGGAGTTGAAATAGGAATTTTACAAAGCCTTCGCGAAGTACCTGGCTTTCTAGCATTTACTATTGTTTTTGTTTTACTGTTAATTCGCGAACAAAAAATGGTTTATATTTCCTTGATCATGTTGGGTTTAGGTACTGTTTTAACAGGATTCTTTCCTTCTGCTATTGGTTTTTATCTAACCACTATTCTAATGTCTATGGGCTTCCATTATTTAGATACCTTACAGAACTCGCTCTCTTTACAATGGCTAAGCAAAAAAGAAGCTCCTGAATTCTTAGGTAAAATTATTGCAGCTCGTGCTGCTGCATCGATAATTGCTTTTAGCTCCGTATGGTTTTTATTTGAGTTTTTAAACTTTGATTACAAATGGATTTATGTTTTGGGGGGTGGAATTTCAATTTTAATTGCTCTTTATGCTTGGGCAAGTTTTGATACCTTTCCAGAAAAAGTATATCAAAGTAAAAAATTGATTTTTCGTAAACGCTACTGGCTGTTCTATGCATTACAATTTATGACTGGCGCAAGACGTCAAATCTTTATCGTTTTTGCAGGTTTTTTAATGGTTGAGAAATTTGGTTTTAGCGTTGGGGAGATTTCTTTACTATTTTTAGTTAATGCTGTTTTCAATATTTTTCTTGCACCACGCATTGGTAAATTAATTAGTCGAATTGGTGAGCGAAGAGCTTTGATAATTGAATATATAGGATTAATTGCAGTCTTTATTGGGTATGCTTTAGTTGAAAACTCAAACATTGCAGTTGCTTTATATATTATCGATCATTTATTTTTTGCAATGGC
>CALISP010000284.1 GCA_938041705.1 uncultured Cocleimonas sp.
CTCGATGCGTAAGCAATGATGCCATAGCGTGACACACGACCGTAAGTAGGCTTTATACCTGTAATACCTGTCAATGATGCTGGCTGACGAATAGAACCACCCGTATCTGTGCCAGTAGCAACAGGACAGAGTTTTGCTGCAACCGCAGCTGCACTACCACCAGATGATCCACCCGGAACACGCTCTAAATCCCAAGGATTTTTACATGGACCATAATAGGAGTTTTCATTTGAAGACCCCATCGCAAATTCATCCATATTGGTTTTACCCAACATTGGCATACCCGCTCTTTTAAGCTTTTCTACGACAGTTGAGTTATAAGGAGCAATGAAATTATCAAGAACTTTAGAACCCGCCGAAGTACGCACGCCATCGGTACAAAAAATGTCTTTATGCGCCATCGGTATCCCGGTCAAAGCAGTAGCTGAACCACTGGCGATTTGTTCATCTGCCGTTTTTGCCATGGCTAACGCTTGTTCATCGGTTACCGTAATGAATGAATTAAGCTCACCATCAAATTTAGCAATGCGATCTAAATAATGTTGGGTTAATTCAACACTAGAAAATTTACCTGTTTGCAATCCAACACTGAGCTCTGCGAGTGATTTATTTATCATTTTATTGTCCATACTCATAAACGTATCCTCAATCAAGCACTTTAGGTACTAAGAACAAACCATCTTGTTGCAATGGTGCATTTGACATCAATTTTTCACGTTGATTTACTTCCGTAACAGTATCATCTCGAAGTCGTTGCATAGCATCTTGTGGATGTGCCATTGGCTCTATGTCGTCAACATTTGCTGCATCCATTTGCTCAACTAAATCGAGTATCACAGATAGATCCTGTGAATATTGTTCTATATTTTCTTCTTTGATTGAAAGTCTTGCCAAAAAGGCAATTTTTTTGACTTCTTCAGGTGACAGTGCCATGAGTTATCCGTGTGTTTTTGTTACGTGGTTATTAACTACCCGTTAATTGATAGCTTTAAATCTAAGCGGTGAAATTTAACATATTGCTAAGCAGCAAGGAATGCTTTGAATACTTAATATTTGAATGAGTTATTTTATTATTATTCATTCCCTATAACTAACTTAAATTTCTTTAGGACGTAAGAGTTTTGCCAAATGCAATTCATCCATAACCAAATCTTTCCATTTAGCGTTAGTTGTTAGTTTAACGACATTAGCCGTTGTCAGTATTTTGCCATCCTTTTGCTGTTGTTCACTTACTTCTGTATAACCACACAAATGAACTAATAAATCTTCCATGGCAGGATTATGACCAATCAGCATCACGCTTTTAGTGGCCTCCTCTAAACTCGTTAATATATGCAACAGAGTAATTGTATAAGCAGCATAAATTTCAGAATTCCACTCTACATTTTCCACGGGATAATTGAGGATCTCACAATAGACTTTGCAGGTTTGTTTTACACGAATGGCAGGTGAAGCTATTATTTTTTCTGTCGACCAAGATAGGCGATACATTTCTTCAGCCATCTTTATAGCATCGTTTTGCCCCCTATTATTTAAAGGGCGATCAAAATCCTTCACAACACCACTATTCCATGAAGATTTTGCGTGTCTGGCTAGATAGATGGTTTTCATATAATACTAAGATAATAATAATCAAAGTTTGATTATAAGTGCATACCTTATAAAAAAGACACCCCCCACCTTTTTCACTATGTTTTTCAAATCGGGTTCAAATATGCTGCACTGCAGTTTTTTGATATAATTTCTTGAGACAATTAACCAATAAACCAACTTTTATGAATGATCAATACCAATACAAAGAAAGAGAAATCGAAAAAGATCCGACTAAAGAATTCCGATTGGGCGAAGGAAAAATCAGCGGAGTTTTATCATTAACCTTAGGTATTTTAAGCTTGCTAGCCGTTTTTGCTTATTTGTATCCTTCTCATTTAACCACTACAGATCTGCGTAAAGTTTACGATGCATCTACATTACAAACGATACTTAAATACGGTATGTACTTCTCTTTACTTTTTGGTTTTCTTACCTTGGTTTTGAACAAAGCCAGGTATAAATACTTTGGCTTAACTGGTATTGCTTTAACGCTAATTGGTTTTGCATTAGGCGGATATAAGATCCCTGTCGGTGCGGTCGAACCTAAGGAGTTATCTCTCGGCGTTGATTGGTTAATTCTGGCGTTTTTAGGCTCTACCGTAATATTTATGGTGTTAGAAAAGCTATTCCCGAAATATCCTGATCAATTAATAATGCGACCAGAATGGGATGTTGATCTGTTTTATTTCTCATTTAATCATCTCGCAATTTCTGCGATTTTAATCTTTGGCAACTACCACGCAACTCATTTCGACTGGGCCTTAAGCACTTCATTACAAGAATCTATTCAAAGTATGCCCATCACCTTGCAGGTAATACTGATTATTCTAAGTGCAGATTTTGTATTGTATTGGGAACACAGAGCTTTTCACGAAATAAAGCTCTTGTGGCCGATTCATGCGGTGCATCATTCCATTGAAAACATCGATTGGTTAGCGGGTTCTCGCGGGCACTTTATTCAGGTGTTTTCAGAGCGTGCGATGGTAATGATTCCACTCTATCTGCTTGGAGCGAATGAAACCGCATTGAATATCTATGTGGTGTTTGCCGCACTTCAGGCTATCTTGATACATACCAATCTATCAGTGCCTTTTGGACCATTGAAATACATCATTGTGACACCTCAATTCCATCATTGGCATCATAGTTCCGAGAAACCAGCAATCGATACCAACTATTCAGCACATACTGTTCTATTCGATAAGCTATTTGACACTTATCATTTACCGGGAGAGCATTGGCCTGCGGAATACGGCACTACAAAACGCTTACCCAGAACAGTTATTGGACAATTGTTACATCCATTTTCCCCAAACAAGTCAGCAGATAAGAAAAACCAAGAATAAGGCCTTTGAAATACATAAAAAAAAAAACACCCCTACTTTTAGGTATTTTAAAACCATCTAAAAGTAGGGGGGTGTCTTTTTAAACTACCACAAACAAACTATGGCGGTTATTTTTTAATAGATAATAAACTAACCTTACAAAAAACTAAATCTTCATATTTTATAAGGGTCCTAATATAACTTATGAATGAGCTCGTTCATTTCCAAGTTTATTACTTTGGACTAGTACAACGTGAACTAGCGCTGCAAAACTTAAGTAAATTGCAGTCGTCTTTAAGTAACCTGGTAAATATTGCGCTACCGCACTTGAGTATTCTGCCATAGTCATCGTTTCAAACTTCTCTGAGAAGAAGTAAAAACCAGCGTTTGAGATTAAGAAACAAACACCAACTGCAATTGCAGCAGTAGCTGTTAGTTTAAGTAAACCAGCTGCGTTTTCTTGATGATTATTAGCAAACCACTTACCAGCGAACCACATCGCAGCATAAGCAGGTATCAAGAAAGGATATGCTGGTGTAAAACAATAATGAACTCCACCAACGGAGTCTATAACGGCCAGATCAATAGCAAATGCTGCTATGAAAAATACCGGAAAACCTAATTTAACTAATTTAGAATCACGCAAGTAAAAACCAACTAAAAAGAAGATAGCCCAAGAAGCATCTTGCAAATGCGCACTGATATTACCTCGCGTAATTACCATCAAAGCTAGCAATACAGCTCCAATAATATACTGAGTCTTTGTTGAAATCGTTTGTGAAACTGATTCTGGTAGTGATTTGAGAGATGATGCGTTCATAAAATACTCCTAAACTTTTTATCATGATTTTATCGTGAACTGATTATAGCTGAGATTATAAGTACGTGAGTAGCTAAAAACTTACTCACGCACGACTGTCTAAGTCAATATTCTCCTTACTTAGGCAAACCTTACTATCCCAAATAAAGTGAGATAGCATTATTTTCTTTTAATTAACTAAACTTGAGCATGTTAATAGAGAAAGACAAATCTCTTATAATTTAATCACTGTAAGTAAATGTGAAATATGCGCCACGTCTTGGTGTGTTAAAACCAATGGCTGTTTCGTATATTGTATCACCTAAATTTTCTACTCTTAAACCAAGGTTAACCGACTTACTTATCTTATGGTTTAA
>CALISP010000285.1 GCA_938041705.1 uncultured Cocleimonas sp.
ATTCATATTACCTTTAGCATCACGATTAAACTGCATGAATACTAAATTCCAAATTTCAATGAATCTATCACCGTCTTCTTCGGCTGTGCCTGGAGGGCCACCCCAAATATGTTCACCATGATCGTAGAAAATTTCACTACAAGGACCGCAAGGTCCGGTATCACCCATTGCCCAGAAATTATCACTTTCGTACTTCTTACCCGGCTTATCACCGATACGGCTTATTCTATCTGCAGGGAAACCAATTTTATCTATCCAAATATTAGCGGCTTCATCATCGTCTGCATAAACAGTGATCCATAATTTTTCTTTTGGAAGTTTTAGTACTTCAGTCAGGTACTCCCACGCATACTCGATAGCTTTTTCTTTAAAATAATCACCAAAACTAAAATTACCCATCATTTCAAAAAAAGTATGATGACGTGCGGTGTAACCTACATTTTCTAGATCATTATGTTTTCCACCTGCTCTTACACAGCGCTGTGATGTTGTTGCACGTGAATACTTTCTTTTGTCTTCACCAAGAAAAACATCTTTAAATTGAACCATACCAGCGTTCGTAAATAATAAAGTTTTATCATTGCCTGGTATTAAAGAGCTAGAAGCTACTATCTGATGTTCTTTTTGTTCAAAAAACCCAAGAAAGCTCTGCCTAATTTCAGCAGTACTCATTAATTTATCTGTATTTGAAGACATGTATAGCTCGATGTTCAATAAAAAGGCTATTGTCTATGTATGGCGGGCGATATTCAAGATAGCTATCGAATTATTATTGTTAATATTAATAAGCAGGTAATTTGAAGAAATTTAACATCCTCTGAAAAATATTATTATATTACAATGCTGTGTATTACTTCAGCAGAAAACCCACGGGTGGATAAGAATCTCATACGTTTTGTCTTTTCTTTGTAATCGACAGATTTAGATTTACCAAATTTCTTTTCTAATTGCTGTAAACCAAGATCAAACCAATTGAAGTCTGAATTTACTAAAGCCACATCAATTAAGCTCTTTTGGATACCACGAACGTATAACTCGCTAGATATTTTTACAGAACCTTGTCCTTTTGATACTCGGTATCTAATAAAACTTTCTGTAAAACGTTGTTCATTCAAATAATTACTTTCTTCAAGTTCATTCAATAGTTTATCAATATCAACGCCTTCTACATATTCTTTTTTTTGGAGCTTTTGGTAAAGTTCTTTGCGTGAATGCTCTCGCATTGCGAGTGAATAGATTGCTGAATTTTTACAGCGGGTATAGTTATCTCTTTTTGTAAATCCCAGTTTACTCATGATGATTAGGTACTTACGGTAATGCACATATGATATGAATATATGTAACTTTAGTGTTAGTTATCAACCGATCAAATTATATTTGATCATATTTAAAAAAAGGTCAAAAGGTGGGGGGGGTGTCTTTAAAAATGAATGGGGGATACTTCCCCACCTTTGACCAAAGGGAACTGCTTAATTAATAAAATCTGATTTAGTCTTATTTATGTAACCTAATATTACTTTCTGACTAGCAATTTTGATTTTATTTAACTTCTATTTCTTCGTTATCATCTGATGCTTCTTTTTTTTCTGCTGCTGCTATAGCTTCCTTTGAAGGCAATAGCTTTTCACGAATCAATTTTTCTATTTCTTCAGCTATTTCAGGATGCTCTTTTAAATAAATACCTGAATTTTCTTTACCTTGGCCAATTTTCTCACTTTTGTAGCTATACCAAGCACCTGCTTTATTAACAATACCTTCTTGCACACCAAGATCTATTAATTCACCAACATGCGATACGCCTTCGCCATATTTAATTTCAAACTCTGCTTGTTTAAATGGAGGCGCCATTTTATTTTTAACAACTTTTACACGAGTACTGTTACCAATAATTTCATCGCCTTTTTTAACAGCACCAATACGACGTATATCTAAACGCACTGACGCATAAAACTTAAGTGCATTACCACCTGTCGTAGTCTCTGGACTTCCAAACATAACACCAATCTTCATTCTGATTTGATTGATGAAAATAACCATAGTGTTTGATCGTTTGATATTTGCTGTCAGTTTACGCAATGCTTGTGACATTAATCGAGCTTGTAAACCCATGTGTGAGTCGCCCATATCACCTTCGATTTCAGCTTTTGGTGTCAATGCTGCAACAGAGTCGATAACTACAAGGTCAACGCCACCAGAGCGAACCAACATATCGGTAACCTCTAGTGCTTGTTCGCCAGTATCTGGTTGAGAGATTAATAATTCTTCAATATTAACACCAAGCTTTTTTGCATAACCAGGATCAAGCGCATGCTCTGCATCTATAAAAGCTGCAGTGCCTCCAAGTTTTTGACATTCTGCAATTGCGTGTAATGTCATGGTAGTTTTACCTGATGACTCTGGACCATATATTTCTATAACACGCCCTCTAGGCAAACCACCTATTCCAAGAGCAACATCCAAAGTAATTGATCCTGTAGAAATTACTTCAATATTCCTTGCAGCAGCAGAATCACCCATACGCATTACAGTGCCTTTACCATATTGTCTTTCAATTTGACCTAAGGCTGCTGCTAGTGCTTGCTTTCGTTTCTCATCCATTTTTCTATTTCCCGTATTACTTTATTATTTAATTTTTACTCAGTATCATTTTTGTACTAAGTATTTCGTTGTTTGTTCTATGATAACCAAAAAAGAGAACAAAAAGCAAACAATTATTTTTCACTAATAATTTTATCAATTTCTATTAAGGCGAAATCTACTGCTAATTTTCTAATTTTGTCACGATCCCCGTCAAATACTTTTGTCAAAGCATATGGCGTTTTTCCTCTTTCTAAAAAGCCAAAACAAACCATACCAACTGGCTTCTCTTCTGTGCCTCCATCCGGACCCGCGACGCCACTAATTGAGACGGCAATATCAGCTAAAGAGTTTGTCAAAACCCCTACTACCATTTCTTTTACAACATTCTCACTTACAGCCCCATAACCTTCTATCGTATTTTTTTGTACGCCTAACATGTGTTGTTTAGAATGATTACTATAGGTAACGAAACCACAATCAAAAATAGTAGAACTACCTTTTAAATCAGTTATTTGCTTTGCCAACCAACCACCTGTGCAAGACTCGGCGGATGATAAAGATAAATTTCTTTGATGAAGTTTTTTTGAAACTTTTTGGAGAATGTCTGTCATAGGGTTAAATAATTTAATTTAAAAATAATTATAAAAATTAAGCATGGGAAGAATAATTAAGCATTTGTATAGTTCATGAATGAATTTTTTAGAATCAATTATGATCAATTGCTGCCCCATAAATCTAGCTTCAAGAGTATGTTTTAAAACGTACAAAATTAAGAGGATAGTAGCATGGCTCTAATAATCAAAATAGCAGTTCTCTCAATGTCCATATTAGTACTGAGTGCTTGCGGCGGAGGTGGGACTAATACAGATAATGGAGAGACTCCTGACCCAGAAACACCGTTAACTGCAACAGACAATCCTACTCCAGAACCTGATGTTTCTACTCCTGAGACTGACCCTCCTACAAGTGAACCTGAAGTTACAACACCTGAACCTACTGAACCTGAAGTTACAATTCCAGAGCCAGAGCCAGAAACACCAACAACAGAACCGGAAACTACGATACCTGAACCTGAAGTTACAACTCCTGATCCTGTAATTCCGCCACCGAGCTCAGGGGCTGTACTTGTAAAAAATCAAGCGCAAGCCGCTTTATTTCTTAATCGAGCTACTTTTGGTCCAACAGAAAATGACATCAATAATTTACTTTCTAAATCTACTTATGAGAATTGGGTAATAGAACAATTTAATACAACTACTACATATCATCTGCCCGATGTTAAAAACCTCGGAAGAAGAATGTGTGCAAATATTAATGATGATGGAAGTGCTAGGATCGATTCATGGGAATATAGATTCCCACGTCATCATGTTTGGTGGGAAGCTGCGACAAAAGCTAATGATCAATTAAGACAACGAATTGCCTTAGCATTAAGTGAAATATTGGTTGTTTCAGACTCCGATGGACTTGGCCTAAGTCAATATCACCTTGCCGTTACTAGTTATTACGATGTATTAGTTAAACACGCATTTGGAAATTATAGAGACCTACTAGAAGATGTCGCTTTGCACCCAGCAATGGGAGATTTTTTAAGCATGAGCCGCAATCAAAAAGAAAATACCGAAGGCACAATTCGCCCAGATGAAAACTTTGCACGTGAAAACTTACAATTATTCACTATCGGTGTACATGAACTAAATGTAGATGGCACAAAGAAACGAGATGGTAATAACAATTTCATCCCAACCTATGATCAAAAAACCATTGAGGAGTTTGCGAAAGTTTTTACTGGCTGGAGTTATGCTGATAAAGATTGGAAAGAATGGCCTGGAGAAGCAAACCGCTTAGTACCTTTAAAAGCATTTGAGGAATACCATGATACCTCAGCTAAAACATTATTAAATGGTGAAATAAGTCCAAGTGGCCAAAGCGCACAAGAAGATTTGGAATTTGCTTTAGACAATATATTTAAACACCCTAATATTGCTCCTTATATTAGTAAGCAATTAATCCAACGTTTAGTAACAAGTAATCCAACTCCTCAATATGTCGCAAGGGTTGCAGAAAAATTTAACAACAATGGTAATGGTATAAAAGGCGACATGAAAGCTGTTGTGAGTGCCATTTTATTAGATGAAGAAGCTCTCGCAGAAAACAAACCTGATAACTTTGGAAAATTGCGCGAACCAATGTTACGCATGAGTCATTTATGGCGCGTTTTCAATATGAAGACTTCACTACGTATTGGGCATTATTGGGACTCTGACAAAAGATGTGGTTATGGCGCGTATCCTTCGTATAATTTTTACTCAAGCCTTCCAAATTTCAATAAAGACTTAGGTCAAGGCCCTTTACAAGCACGCTCAGTATTTAACTTTTTCAGGCCCGATTTTTCACCAACTGGATTATTGAATGATAATGGCATAGCTGCACCAGAATTTCAGATTATCAATGAAAACACCATGGTCAGTGCAACAAATTTATATTATAAATTAATTGAAAAATTCAGTACCGATCAAGGCTTTACTCCTGCATTAGAAAAACATTCAGAGTTTGATATGCGAGACATCACCAATCTGGCAGAAAACACAGATAACCTCCTCGATTATTTAAACTTAGTATTACTCAATAAAGAAATGAGTAGTTCACTAAGAACTATTTTAGCAGAACACTTAAATGCCGCTGATATTTTCAATGATGATCGTGAGGGGCAGTTTCAAAAAGCACGAGAAGCAGTTATGTTAATTATTGGTTCTCCTGAATACCTAATCCAACGATAAGAAAATAACCAAAGAGGTGAATAATATGAACAAAGTACAATTACAATCTCGACGTCATTTTCTAAAAAAATTAGCGTTAGGTGTTGGCTCGGCATCACTATTAGCAACGCAATCAAAATTACAATTGATGCAATCTGCAATGGCAATGAGTACTGATTACAGTGGTTTTACTGATCATAAATCATTAGTTTGTGTCTTTTTATTTGGAGGTAATGATTCATATAATATGCTCGTTCCTTATGAGCAAGCGGCATACAATCAATATAAATCAGTGCGTTCAAATTTAGCTATTAACCGTGAATCATTATTACCTTTAAGCGGCAACCAATATGCCTTGCATCCTTCGATGCCTGACCTTCAAATGCTATTCAATCAAGATAATCTTGCCGTTATGGGAAATGTAGGATCGTTAATACAACCGACTACTCGTAACAATTACCAAAATGAAAATATCCCATTGCCTGCAGATTTATTCTCACACAACCATCAGCAAGAATTTTGGGAAACCGGAACTACAGCAACTGGTAGTACTCATCCACCTGGGTGGGGTGGTAGAATGATGGATATGTTAATAACGGCTAATGCCGATCAGAGCAGCCCTGCTTTATTTAGTCTATCGAGGAATAGCGTTTGGCAAAGAGGTGAAAAGCCTTTAGATTTTGTTCTCAATCCAAACTCAGGAGTTGAACAGATAAAAGCATTTGAAAATAAGGACTGGCCTCGTTATAAAAATAGTCGTATCGCTGCATGGCAAAAAATATTACAGCAAGGCTCGCCTTCATTGCTCAATCAACAATTAAGTAATACTTATATACGAACCAACGAACGTATAAGCAATCTAGTTGAGCAATATGCCATCGCACCTGAAATTACGACTGTATTTCCTGGCGAAGGTGGTTTTGGCAAACAACTATCAACTGTAGCAAAAATGATTTCAATACGTGAGAACTTAGGCATGAAACGCCAAATATTCTTTGTTGGCATCGGAGGCTGGGACACTCATGGAAATCAATTAAATGACCATGCAGAAAGACTCAGCACACTAAATGCGGGTATGAGTAGCTTTTATAAAGCCACTGAAGAACTTGGCATTGAAGACAGTGTGACAACATTTACTGCAAGTGAATTTGGCCGTACTTTAAGTATTAATGGTGACGGTACTGACCATGCATGGGCAGGACATCACATGGTTATGGGTGGTGCTGTTGATGGAGGAAAAATACACGGCGAAATGCCACAATTAATTTTAGATGGGCCTGATGATGCACAAGATACTGGTCGTTTAATACCTAAATATGGCATTGATCAATACGGGGCGACCCTTGGTAAATGGATGGGAATGACAGATAGCGACCTACTTGAAATTTTTCCTAACTTAAGCAACTTTAACACTGGTGACTTGGGCTTCATGATCTAATCATGTATTTGAAAATACTATAAAAGTAATAAAAGTAGGGGGGGTGTCTTTTTTCATAGTTAAAAAGACACCCCCCTACTTTATGCATGTTTTCAATGCCCTTAACATAACAATAGCTATGTTTCTCAAAGGCTAATAAAATTAAACTTCTATTGGCTTGATGATTACACTTTATGTCTGTTACCGTTTCCATTACACAGATTAATCCTATTGTTTGTAGCTTCAAACAAGACTTGCTATTAAGACCGACCTTTATTCAAAAGGTTGAAGAGTCTCTGTTACAGATAGCAAAGCTATTTATAGGCATCACCACTATCATCGACGCACCAGTAATTAGAGATGACAAGCTTTACAATATGTCTTGCATTCTGCACGATAGAAAAACCGTGTATGAATACGCTAAACAGCATCTATACATCTCATTATCGTTGGAATCTGACTTAGTTAGATGCCAAAACTAATAAACGACTAACTTTTTATGCAATTCAATCCTAATGATCGTCACATCCTTGTTATTACAGGTGAACATGATAAGTCTTTGGAATATGCAAAGAAAATAACAAGCGAACTTGATTCGGTAGAAGTGCTGGATCAAAAAAAAGCTTCGGGATTTTTAGGGCAAGAACTTGATGCTGTCATCTTTAGCATGCATGAACAATTTGATGCTAATGCTTTTGGCGCAATTACGGGCACGATTCGCGGTGGAGGATATTTAGTTCTGTTGCGTCCTATTAAACTCTCAGCGTCCAGCTTATTTCTAACTCGCTTCAATCAAATTTTGGAAAATGCTCCGCAAGTACATTTCTTAGAAAGAAACTTCGAAGAAGAGCTGCAATTACCAGATCCACCACGTAATAATTTCGCACAAGTGTTTGCTACTCCGGATCAAGAGAATGCTGTCGCAGCAATTATCAAGGTAGTCACAGGACATAGACGAAGGCCTTTAGTAATAACGTCTGATCGTGGCAGAGGAAAATCAGCTGCACTGGGGATTGCAGCTGCAGAACTCGCTAAACGAGGCATTAAAAATATAATCATTTGCGCCCCCAGCAAAAAGACAGCGGCCATGGTATTCAAACATGCTGAGTTAAGTTTTGTTATTAGTAATAAGGATGAACTTGAGAGCAATCTAAGCTTCTTTTCTCCCGATGAATTACAACAACAGAAGCCCAAAGCAGATCTAGTTTTAATCGATGAAGCAGCAGCGATTCCTATGCCGTTACTTACCGGTTTTCTAAAACAATATTCACGAATTGTCTTTGCCAGCACCCAACATGGTTATGAAGGTTGCGGACGCGGCTTTGCGATTAATTTTCGAAAAGTTTTGGATAGTGAAGCGCCTGAGTGGAAAAATTGTGAACTTAAAGCCCCTATTCGCTGGAATAAAGATGACACACTAGAACAATTTACTTTTGATGCTTTATTACTGAATGCAGAGGCAATAGATGAATCCGTAGTTAAAAATATTTCAGTTAGTGATTGTGACCTTAGTCAAATAAATAAACAGAAATTACTGAGCCCTATTAATAATGGCAACAGCAGATTAAAACAACTATTTGGTTTGCTCATCAGTGCCCATTATCAAACTAAACCTTCTGATTTCATGCAATTATTGGATGATGATAGTGTCAGTATTTACTGCTTAGAAGCGAACGATGCAATTGTCGCTGTTGCAATAATAATGGCCGAAGGAAATATTGACCCCGAACTATCGACAGATATTTTCGCTGGTAAACGTCGCTTGCAAGGCCATTTAGTTGCACAAGCACTTTCCAGTAATATTGGTATCGAATCTGCAATTGAATTATCAGGTGAACGTATAAGTCGTATTGCAGTTCACCCAAATTTACAAGATCAAGGCCTGGGAACTTATTTACTTCAACAGTTAATTAAAAAATCATCAGCGGATTACCTCAGCACTTCTTATGGTGCAACTGAACCCTTATTAAACTTTTGGCAAAATTCAGGCTTTTTACCCGTGCATTTAGGCATAAAACGTGATGCCAGCAGTGGTGCACATTCCGTTATTATGCTCTACCCAAAAAATGCAAACGGTCAAAAACTAACTATCCAAGCTCAGTTTAATTTTTCACGAAGTTTCCCCCAATTACTATCAGATACTTTGAATGAATTAGAAAGTGAAATTGCTTTCATCTTACTCTCCTCACGTACAACAAAAGCTATCGATGTAGAAGACAAGAAAATACTTCATACCTTCGCTTATGAATCTCGTGGCTATGAAAATGCTCACTATTTAATTTGGGAACTGGTTTTATCAAAACTGGCAAATAACCAAAGTTTAAATGATCAAGAAAGAAAGATACTGATTTTAAAAGTATTACAAAAACAGTCTTGGGATTCACTGAAGCATAGAATGGGGAGTAATATTTCAGGTAAAAAAGACGCTTTAGTATTAATACGTATAGCTGTTGCTAAACTTTTGTAATGAATAGTTAACTTAACTCTTCACAAAAAAAGCGGGATGAACTAACATCTAAATAATAACTACAAAATAATAACTCAACGATACTTTTACATTACGGGCTAATAATGAAAAAGAGACTATTACAGATTATTCTGTTGCTTTGCTTGAGTGCAAGCACATCAAACATTTATGCATTAAGTGACGGTTTTTACGCTTCTGGCGAAGATCTAGAGTACATGTTTGAAACCAATAGCAATTATGCACTCGAAGAATTGGAAGATGAATTAAGAAAGTTTGTTTTCTATCGCAAGCTAGAAGACTTGATATTAGATTTAGACGATGAATATCCGGGCATCAGTCAATAATTGACACCCCCCTACTTTTAACTGATGTTTATGCAGTTTCAGTTCCTACCGAAAAGGCATTGAAGAACAATACGTGTGTATATCCATAATTCAGCTAGTTTTTACTTTTTAAAGAATGCAAACAAAAAACATGTTCATCTACATATTTTCTTCATTGATAAAGCTTAAAGAAGAGAATCTAAATTATCTAACAACACATCCATTTCAGCATCAGTACCAATAGTAATTCTTAAGTATTCGTTGATACGTGCTTTATTGAAATATCTGACCAGCACGCCTTTTTCTTTTAACTCGAGATAGAGTGTCTCAGCATTTTTCTGGGTTTTTGTTTGATCAGGTTTTGCAAATACGAAATTCGCTTTAGAAGGTAACACTTTAAAACCTAAACTAGTTAAAGCATCAGCAGTTCTTTCTCGTGTAGCAATAATTTTTTTACTACATTCTTCAAAATGGGCTTTGTCACCCATAGCTGCCGCGCCACCTGCTATCGCAGCACGATCTAATGGATAAGCATTAAATGAATTTTTAACGCGCTCAAGTGCTTCAATTAAATCAGCATTACCAACGGCAAAGCCGACACGTAATCCCGCTAATGAACGAGCTTTTGAGAAAGTCTGTACCACTAATAAATTAGGATATTGGTTGACGAGAGAAATAGCGGTTTCTGCACCAAAGTCGACATAGGCTTCATCAATCAATACTGGTGAGTTTGGATTC